>JAYWBY010000355.1:0-4856 GCA_043781115.1 Pseudomonadota bacterium | reverse complement strand
CGGCAGCGGGCTCGTCGAGGAGGAGGAGTTTGGGACTGGTCGCCAGGGCGCGGACGATCTCGAGCTTTCTCTGCTCGCCGTACGGGAGGCTGCCGGCTAAATCGGTACAGCGAGACTCAAGACCAAAGACGGTCAGAAGTTCGAGGGCCCTTTGCCGAAGCTTGTCCTCGTCCCGATGATACTGGCCGGTGCGAAAGATCCCAGCCCAGAGGCCGTACTTGACCTCAGCGTGCAAGGCAATGCGGACGTTGTCGAGCACCGACAGTTCGCGAAAGAGACGAATGTTCTGAAAGGTCCGGGCGATGCCCATCCGGTTGATGGTCGGCGTCGCCTTGCCGTCGATGCGCTCGCCACCGAGCGTGACGGAGCCGGAGGTCGGCTTGTAGACACCGGTGATCATGTTGAAGCAAGTGGTCTTGCCGGCTCCGTTCGGGCCGATCAAGCCGACGATTTCGCCTTGGCGGACGTCGATGCAGAAATTCTCGACGGCCTTCAAGCCGCCGAAGTTGATGCAGAGCTCCTTCGTGCAGAGGAGTTCGCTGCCGGCGGCGGTCAAGTCAGCGCCTCCCCTTGCTTGACGGGAAGAGACGGAGCCTTTTTGACTCTGCCTAAGCCGTCCGGGCGCCAAAAGCGGTTGAAACCTGGGAAATGCCACAATTCCTTCTTGCCCATGATGCCTTGGGGGCGGACCAGAACCATGACCAGCAAGATACCGGCGAAGAGCAGCATCTGATATTGCTCGATGTTCAGGAGGCGCAATATCTCCGGCATCAGCGTCAGGCCAATGGCGGCAACCGTCACACCGGTAATCGAGCCTAAGCCGCCTAAGACCACCATTGTCAGGATCTTGATGCTCTGGTCGAACTCGAAGCCCGACGGGTTGAGGTAATTGGCCGAGCCGGCATAGAGCGCGCCAGCGAGTCCCGCCAGCGCCGCGCCGACGACGAAGACGATGGTCTTGTAGCGAACGCGGTTGATGCCGATCGACTGCGCGGCGATCTCGTCCTCGCGGAGTCCCTGGATCATTCGCCCGGTGTTCGAGAACTGGAAGCGGTAGTAGAAGACGAGCGTCACCGCGACCATGGCCCAGATGAACGCCTTGCCCGCGTAAGTCGGCAAGCTGATGCCGGTCGCCGCGCCGACGAATTCCATGTTGTAGAGAAGGCTGACGACGATGATCGAAAAGCCGAGCGTCGCAATCGCCAAATAGTCGCCGGCAAGGCGCAAACACGACACTGCGAGGATGATTCCCGCGAGCGCGGCGGCTAGCGTCGAAGCGACCATGGCGAGTCCAAAGAGCACCGGCCAAGGCAAGCCGGGAAACGGGTTGTGCACGATCAGCGCGGCCGCCGTGTAAGAGCCGACGGCCCAGAATCCGGCATGACCGATCGAGAACATCCCGGCCATGCCGTTGATCATGTTCAAACCGAGCGCCAAAATGATGTAGACCCCGATCAGATCGAGAGTCGAGAAGATGGTCGAGCCGAGATCAAGGAGAAATTGCATGGGTGCCTATACTTTCACCATGTTCATGCGGCCGAGCAGCCCCGTCGGCTTCATCGCCAAAACCAAAATCAAAATTAGGAAAGTAATCGCACCCTGGTACGTGCTCGAGATGTAGCCCGCGACCAAGTTCTCGATTACGCCGATCAACAACCCGCCGATCATGGCGCCCGGAATCGAGCCGATACCGCCCAGCACGGCGGCGACGAACGCCGCCAACCCGGGGGCGACGCCCATCAGCGGGTCGATCGAATAGGCCATGCCGTAAAGGACACCCACGGCGCCCGCCAAGCTGGCGCCAATGAAGAACGTGAACGAGATGATGAAGTTGACGTTGACGCCCATCAAGCGAGCGGCGTCAATGTCCTGCGACGTGGCGCGCATCGCCGTGCCGATTTTCGTCCGATTGACGATGGCCCACAGCAGCATCATCAAAGCGACGCAAAGACCGAAGACGACCAGCTGCGAATACTCGATGCCGGCGGTCGTGCCCGGAATCATGAGGCTGCCGTTCGGCAGCGCCGCGGGGAACGACTGCGAGGCGGCGCCGAAGATCAGGCGGCCGAGGTTCTGCAGCAGAACGGAAACGGCGATCGCCGCCGTCAGGACGTAAATCCGCGGCTGGCTCCTGAGCGGCCTATACGCGACGAGCTCAGTAACCACCGCGATCAAGCCGGCGCCGAACATCGCGATCGCCAAGGCGACTGGGAGCGGCGTTCCGGAGAGGCGGTTGATGACGACGGAGCCGATGAAGGCGCCCATCATCAAGAACTCGCCGTGCGCGAAGTTGATCAGCTGGACGATGCCGTAAACCATGGTGTAGCCGAGGGCAATGAGCGCGTACATGCTCCCTACGGCCACACCATTGATTACAAACTGAAGAAAATCGCTCATGCAGCCCTTAGTGGGTCTTGCTGCCGCCCGGTGCGACTTTCGCCGCGAAAACAGCCTTGTCTCCAAGGGTCTTCAAGACGACCGCTTCCTTCTCCGCGTCACGGCTTTGATTGATATTAATTACACCAGTAATGCCCTTAAAGCCACTGGTGGTTGCCAAGGCCTTCTTCAGCGCTTGCGGGTCGTTTGAACCAGCGCGCTTGAAGGCGTCGGCGATCACGAGGATGCCGTCGTAGCCGAGGGCCGCCATGGCGCCCGGGGCCTTTTTGTAGTGCTCGGTGTAGGCCTTCACGAACTTCTGGACGGCCGGGTCGGTGTCGTCGGCGGAGAAGTGCGACGAGAAGTAGTGGCCTTTGACAGCGTCGGCGTCGGCGAGTTCATAAAGGGTGGGGGTGTCCCAGCCGTCGCCGCCGAGGATGACGACGTCGAAGCCCATGGCTTTCGCTTGCTTCATGATCAGACCGGCTTCTTGGTAGTAGCCCGGGACGAGGAGGACTTCGGGGCCTTTGCCGCGGATCTTGGTCAGCTGGGTCTTGAAGTCCTTCTTGCCGGCTTCGTACGCTTCGGTCGCGACGATCGTGCCGCCGCCCGCTTTGAAGGCTTGCTCGAAGTATTGGGCGAGGCCCTTGGAGTAGTCGGATTTGTGGTCGAGGAGGATCGCGGCCTTCTTCTTGTTGAGATTGTTCAACGCGAAGTTGGCGAGGACGGAACCTTGGAAGGGGTCGATGAAGCAGGTGCGGAACACCATGTCGCCCTTCTTGGTCACTTCCGGGTTGGTCGACGCCGGGGTGACGAGCGGCTTGCCCGCTTCGACGACGGCGGCGGTCATCGACAGGGTGTTGGAGCTAGCGACGGAGCCGAAGATGATGTCGGCCTTGTCGACGTTCAACACTTTCTTGACCGCGGTGGCGGCGTCGATCGGGTTGGACTTCTCGTCCTCTTTGACGACCGTGATCTTGGCGGCGAGCGCCGGATCCTGGGCTTTGAGGTCGGCGAGCGCGAGCTCGAGGCCGTTCAGCGATTCTTCGCCGTAGGTCGATTGCGGTCCGCTCATGGGAAAGATCGAGCCGACTTTCAGCGTGTCGGCGGCGAACGCCGGGGCGCCGGCGAGAGCCAAGGCGGCAAGCATTGCAACGTTGCGAATAGTGACCATGAAGTGCATTCCTCCAAAACAGGTGATAGCAGTAGTGCGTTTGTATCTATCAGGAAATTAAGGGGAAAACCATACGTCATCGCGCCCGGGCGGGCGCGAAGAGACACCTTTAATATTAGCTATTTAACCATCTCGAGCCAGGCCTGGAGATTGTAGAAATTGGTGACGCGCGTGATCTTGCCGTGGTCGATGGCGAAGAAGGCGCCGACCGGCAACGTGTACTCTTGGCCGCGGGATTCAGGGAGCCCGTCGTCGGACTTCAGGTAAAGGCCCTGAACCTTGAATTCGGCGGCCGCCCTGCTGCCGTCGTCGCTCGCCATGACGACCAGGTCGGCGACCTGTTCCCGGTAATGGGAATTCATGCGGTCCATGAAGCGAGCGAACGCCGGGCGACCGACTTCCTTGCCTCCCTGGTTGATCTCATGGACGACGTCGTCGTCGAGGAAGCCGAGGAACGTCGGCATGTCGCCACGGTTGAACGCCGCGTAGTAACTCTCGACGAGTCTCTTCGTTTCGACGCCTGAATTCATGATGGCCTCCGACGGATTCTCCTATCTTTTAACCATCGCCGTCCCAAAGAAGCAAGTTAGACGTCCCCCTTTCCTTCGGTTAGGATGAAGCCAAACCACGGGATGAGGAAATCCATGAAAAAGACGGGAATCGCTGCCTCATTTGTCTCCCTTTCGTTGCTTTTCGCGAGCCCGGCGCTTGCTGCTCACATCACGCTCACCGAGCAAGCGAAGCAGTTAGTCGCCGAGTCGCTCGTCGTCGACGGCCACAACGATTTGCCGTGGGTCTTGCGCGAACACGGCGATCAAGAGCAATCGCAATACGACCTCCGGCAACGCCAGCCGTCCTTCAACACCGACATCCCGCGCCTCAGAGAAGGCGGCGTCGGCGCTCAGTTCTGGTCGGTGTACGTCCCCGTCTCGACGCAGACCGACGGCACGGCCTTCCAAACGACCCTCGAGCAAATCGATCTGGTCTACCGCATGGTGGCGAAGTATCCCGACACCTTCGAGATCGCGCGCAGCTCCGCCGACGTCCGCCGCATCCGGGCGGCCGGCAAAATCGCTTCGCTGATCGGCATGGAGGGCGGCCACTCGATGGACAACTCGCTCGACAAGCTCCATCAGCTTTACGATCAAGGCGCTCGGTACATGACGCTGACCCATTCGAAGAATACGCCGTGGGCCGACTCCTGCAACGACGTCGAAGCCCATGCCGGCCTGACGGATTTCGGCAAGGACGTCGTGCGCGAAATGAATCGCCTCGGCATGTTCGTCGACATCTCGCACGTCTCGGC
>JAYWBY010000354.1:0-4865 GCA_043781115.1 Pseudomonadota bacterium | reverse complement strand
GTGGGTCGCCTTAAGCGTCACTAATGAATCGAGTACGGCCCTGCGGATCGCCGTTAGCGACAGCGGTTTCGGCGTGCCGGCCGGCATCGCCGACCGGATCATGGAACCGTTCTTCACGACGAAGCCCGTCGGCAGCGGTACTGGGCTTGGACTGAGCATCGCTAACGGATTCGTGCAGGCGCACGGCGGCCAATTGGTGTACGACGCGGCGGCCACGCACACGACCTTCGTCATAACGCTACCGTGCCGCGCTGTCGCTTTGCCTTCGGTTGCCGCCTAGTCGCTGACCGCGGGCTCACTCCTGTGATATGAGTGAGGCTACCTGAGGGCAATTTGGCTAGCATGCAAACCATTTTTCGCGATCCCGTCAGCGGCTTGACCCACCTGGCCGGCGCCGCCGCCGGCGTGGTCGGCTTGATCTACCTTTTGGTCGCTAGCCGAATCACCGATGCGCCGACACTCGCGGCGTTGACGGTTTACGGCGTCAGCTTGATTTTGCTCTACCTGGCCAGCGCCGTTTATCATTTGGCTCGCGTTTCGGTCGCCCGCCAAGCGCTGCTGCGTCGACTCGACCACGCCATGGTGCCGGTGTTCATCGCCGGTTCGTACACTCCGTATTGCATCATCGCGTTGAAGAGCGTCATGGGCGACGTCATTCTGGCGGTCGTTTGGGCGTTGGCGCTTGCCGGCCTCTTCAAGAGCATTTATTGGATCAATGCGCCGCGCTGGGTGACCGCCGGCCTTTTCGTCTTGATGGGCTGGATGATCGTGTTCGTCGCGTTGCCGCTGGCCCGAGCCGTCGGCCCGGGCGCCTTTTGGTTGGTCGTCGCCGGCGGCATGGCTTACACGGTTGGCGCCGCAGTGTACGCGAAAAAGTGGCCGGATCCCTGGCCGCCGACGTTTGGCTTTCACGAAGTTTGGCACTTGTTCGTGTTGGCGGGCAGCGCCTGTCACTATGCGGCCGTGCTGTTGCTCGTCACGGCGGATTGAGATGGACTCGCTTTATTTGGTCGGCCAAAAGATCATCATCGGTTTCCCGGCGACGGAGGATTTCATGGACCGTCTCATCGTGAGGGACTACGTCCATGATATCTCAATGAGCCTCAGTTGGCGCGAATCACTTGCCAATTGTTCAGGGTGCAAGCGACGCGTTTGACGGTCGTCGGATCCTGACGGTCGAGGCATTGAACCTGAGCGTTTGGCAGGCCGAGATTGACGGCTGCGTGGGTCTCGATCCGCATGGCGTTGTGGTTGTTGAACGATAGCAGCCACTGTTGGCGATAATGTTCCGGGGTCGAGCTGAGTTGCGGGATGCAGGTTTGCCAGAAGTTTTCGCCTTTGTCGCCGCCGCTCGCCGAAGTGATCGGGTTAGTTAGACACAAGCCGTTCTTTTTGATGGTGACGTAAGACAAGCCGCCCACCCATTGCTGGCCGCCGAGCATCTGGATGATCAGCGACGAGGCCGGAGCGCTACAGTCGTCCTTCACGCCCATCAAATATTGCGAATAGACTGTCGTCGGGTTGGTGCGATGGTCGCGGATGATTCGTTCGTAGGAACCAACGCAGCTCGTCGATACGCCGAGCGGTTGGATCTTGTGGATGTAAGCAGCGTCCTTGGTGGCGCTGGCGTCGTTGGTCGAGGAGTTGAGATCGGCTCTGCCGCAAGCAGTGAGGAGGAGGCCTAACGCCAACAGAATCAGAGTCGTGCGTTTCATATGTATGCCTTTGTCTGGGAGTTCGAGGGTATTCACCTGCACCTACCAACGCGAAAGCCCGGGAGAAAATGGCTCACCGCGTCGCTGGATTTTTCAGGGGCGCGATCTAACTTATTGATTGAAATGAATTATTTAATGATGAAGTCGACTGCGACGTCGATCGAGATGGGCCCAGCGCATAAAGGCAAAGGCGCGAACGGCGATGACGCGCGGATGGCGTCGAGCACGGCTTTGTCGAGAACGTCGAAGCCGGAGGTCTGTTTGATCTTTTCGTCGCGGACGACTCCCGTTCCCGTGACGGTCATCGAAGCAAGGGCGCCGCCTTGCTTTT
Source organism: Pseudomonadota bacterium (assembly GCA_043781115.1). Taxonomy (GTDB): domain Bacteria; phylum Bdellovibrionota_B; class Oligoflexia; order Oligoflexales; family CAIYRB01; genus CAIYRB01. The sequence goes on along the minus strand of JAYWBY010000354.1, from coordinate 2,819 downwards.
GGGCGTCGATTGCGGCCCTTGGATATTCCACATGGGCGCGCACGGTTTCCTTGATCATCTGGGTCGCTTGCGCGATTTCAGGGGGCTTGCTTGCCGGGCACTTCGTGTAAATAATCCGGTCGACGGTAATGCGGTCGGTCTTGGGCTCGACGCCGTTGAACGTGACGGAGGTTTGATGCGACGACCAAAGCTCCGCCTCGCCCGCTCCTACCTGTTTATGCTTCGGATCGGGGGTTTTGTCGCAGCGGACGCGAGGCAATTTGCAGACTTTGCCCAGCGTGGCGGCATATTTCGTTTTGTCTCGCCAAAAAAAGATGTCGAGGAGTTGCGTGCAGGCGCGGATGTCACCTCCATCGCAGGCCGGAAGGTGGGCCGCTTCCGCGTGGGCGATTTCGTCGCTGTTGTGACGGACGTAGCCCTCGTCCCGGACCTTCATCGCCGCTTTTTCGGCTGCCGCGATCTGGGGATCGCCGTAGGTCGCGCACTTCTTTTTCGCGTCGCACGCTTCGACGTAGCAGTCGGGACTCGTCTTCAAAACTTCCCAATCGGTCTTTTGCTTGAGGTTGAAGCCCTCCTCGAACGAGCCCCACGAAGGGATGGGATTGTCGCGTCCCGGGTGGTTGCGGCAGACCGCCTTCAGGGCGAGGCTCTTGTTTCCGACCTCGGAGTTGGTCGAGTACTGCCAGTCGTCGGGCGGCGCGGTGACGCAAGAGGGGCCGATTAGGGCGACGACGAGGATGGCGATGACGGCTTTCATTCGTTTGATATATCTTAAAACACTGGCCTTGGGGACCCCGGAATCTATATCCTCGGAGCCGATGAAACGCTTCGCCCCCGCCACCCAGCGCAACAGCTCGCCGATTTTGGAAGTGCTCCGGCAAGTTTTGCCGCCGCGCGGCGACCTGCTGGAAATCGCCAGCGGCACCGGGCAACATGCGGTCTTTTTCGCGCCCCTCTTTCCAGGACTCAGCTGGCAGCCGTCGGATCTCGACCCCGCGTCGCTGGAAAGCATCGAATCTTGGACGAAAGACGCCGGGTCGCCGAACATCCTCACGCCTTTGGTGCTGGACGTCACCAGTCCCGATTGGCCGGTCTCGCGGGCCGACGCGATCGTTTGTTGCAACATGATCCACATCGCGCCTTGGAGCGCGTGCGAAGGGCTGCTGTCTGGCGCCGGACGAATATTGGGTCCGGGCGGAACCCTCGTTCTCTATGGTCCATTTTTGCAACAAGGCGTCGAAACCGCGCCAAGTAACCTCGAATTCGACGCCTCCCTGAAGAGCCGCAATCCGGAGTGGGGGATTCGCGACCTCGCCGTGGTGACCGCTCAGGCCGCTGCAAATGGACTCCGTCACGAGCGGACGGTGCGCATGCCAGCGAACAACCTCTCGGTGGTCTTCCAGCGGCGAATTTGACAGGTTTTGGGCGCGGGAGTATTGATAGATCCAGCTTCAGGGAGGCAAACCATGAGCCCCGAACGACTGGAAAAAATGCGCCGCATCCTCAGACTGGCCGTCCGCCTTTCGGCCGACGAACGCGACGACTACCTCTCGGCGGTGGTCGAGGGCGACGATGAACTCAAGTGCGCCATCGAAGCCTATTTCTCGGCCGAGCAAGGTGTCGAGCCGACCTTAAGGGAAGGCATGATCGACCAGAAGCGCCGCTTTCCCTTCGCGGAAGTTCCCGAGGGCCAAAAGCAGCGAGTGAAGGAAGCGTTCGACCTCGTGTGTGGGCTCTCCCCGGACAAGCGCGACGCGATCGTTACGGGCAAAGGCAAAGACAATTAAGGCTACCAGCGGGCCGGAGGCTCCGCGCCGCCGAGGAATTCAGCCAAACGCCGGCGGGTCGCGGGCGACGTCCCTTCGGGAAGTTTCGCCAGCGGGAAGAAGCCGAGTTCGGCGATTTCCGGATCACGTTTTAGGCCCGGAACCTCTTCGAAGTCCTTGACTGCGAAGAGGGCGACGTGGTCGCTGCGCCCTTCCATCTCCGAGAAAAACATGGCGACCAACTTGGCGCTTCGGGCGCGGAGCGAGCACTCTTCGAGAAGTTCTCGCGTGACGGCTTCGTGTAAAGACTCCCCGCGTTCGACCGCGCCTCCGGGCAAGTACCAGCCTTCTTGGTAGGAGTGGCGGACGAGTAGAACTTTGTCGTCGCGCACGACCAGGGCTCTGCAGCCGAGGGTCAGCGAGCCGATCAGGCCTTTATACCTTCTCTGTAGTCGATACGCGGAGTTACGAGCGAATTTAGCCAGCTGATTCATGCCCTGAGGTTAACACGTTCGACGCGAACTTGAGCATTCCGACGTCCGGTTCCGGGTGAAATGACAGGGTCTAACCGTTCACAAAAGGGTCGGGTTTGACGGCAAAATGATCGACATCCCCCGGAGCCATCTGACTTACTACTCACGAGTTTGGGAAGGCACGTCGGGCGACCGCGTCATCACGTCGAACCAGGCCGAATACATCGGCAAGGCCTTCGCTGAGGTGGCGCTGGGCTTACACGCAGTCCTACAAAGTGCCGCGTCCGGAGATCGAGGGTTGCAACGATCTAGTCGCCAAACTCAATAGTGACCTAGGCGCCGGGCCGAACAAACTCCGCATGGGCGGTGAGAAGGTCCCGACCTTCCTCAACCGGCTAAGTACCGGAGCGGCGGGTCAAGCCAACTGCGAGCAGACCGTGGCGAGCGCCGTGCCCGGAGGGGACTGAATTCCGTATGCCTATTCGGAAAGCGTACCTAATACTAATCCCGAGGATAACGCGACAGCGACCAACACCCGCCAGGGGTTGTTTTGTCCGGCTACAAAAAGCTCAGGGCGGCC
>JAYWBY010000353.1:0-4875 GCA_043781115.1 Pseudomonadota bacterium | reverse complement strand
ACTCACCACCGGCAACGACCGCCCCACAATCCCCTGAATATCCCCATAAAGCCCCGCAACGGTCAGCGCCAGCCGCTCGTTCTGCCGCTCGCGAGCCGCCCATGACTTGTGGAAGGCGCGCTTCTCCTTCTCGAGGTCTTCCTTGTTGCCAATGAAAATCTCGACCATCGCTTCGATCCTCTGCTTGAACGACACCCCGGTGGAGTAGTCATAGAGCACTTCCATCTTGTCCCCCTTCCCCGCCGACGCCGCGCGAGCCTGAGCGACCGCGCGAGTCTGGTAGTGAAGAGCCCAAGCCAGGACTTGATAGGTCTTGTAGTCGACGATCCAAACGCCATCGAGATAGACCTGACCCTTGAAGTCCTTCGGCATCGCTTGAGTGACGATGACCGCGTGGTCGGCGCCGATTTCGCGCTGGTGTTCTTTGATCTTGTCGAGCCAGGCGTCGCTCCAGCTTTTGGTGCGCTTGGCTTCCCAGAGGATCGTTCCGACGACCTTGCCGGAGCTTAAGGCGACGCCCTGCTTGATGTCGGCGCCGCGGACGCCCTTGGCGACGGGGTCGATCGTATCGTGAGGGAAGGCGGCTTTCAGGTCGTCTTCCAAGCAGAATTCCAGGGCCTCGCCCTGAAGCTGTTGAGACCCCTGCTCGGTCTTCCGTTTGAGTTCGTCGACTTGCTTGGCCATGGACTGAATTTGGAGCTGGTGCTGGGCGTCCTTCAGGCGGGCCTCGTCTTGGAAGCGTTTGGCGATGTCGTCTTCGAAGCGCTTCGAGTCGATTTGGAAGCGCTTCGACTTCTCCTCGACCTGCCGAGCGATCTCGAGGTCGATCGTCTGGCCCTTTTCGGTCAGCTCCCTCTGCTTGCTCAAGAGGTCGAGCTCGCGGCGTTGGTGCTCTTCGGTCTTCTTCTTTTGTTCCGCGAGTTGGGCGGCGAGGTCGGCGACTTCGAGTTTATTGGCAGCGGCGCTGTCGGCCCTGGCTTTGGCCGCGGCTTGGGTCACTGCTTCGCGGAGGCGCTTCTCGTTCTCTTCTTTGGTCTCGGCGACCAATGCTTCCGAGACCGAGACGCCGTGTCCGCACTTCGGGCAGGGGACGCTGAATTTGGCCAAGTTCGACATTTTGAGTTGCTCCTTCAAGCTGTGTAATTTTCGAGCTGTCCCTTCTCTTATCGAAATCTAAGGCGACAATATTTGTCGCGAAGGCATGCTCCAGAAAATCTCCAATGATTCCTTCTTATAACATATTGATTTCTAATAATATTTTTATCGCGACAAAGATAGTCGGTATAATTTCCGATGAGACGGCTGAAGATGAGAAGGAGAATCGACGGTGTCTCAGCGAATCGACAAAGAATCCAATCGGTCCATGCGCGCCTTCAAACTGGTGTTCAAGGCCACCGTCAGCGCGAAGGGCGTCCCCTTTGGCTCGCTCTCCCGCGAGGAGTGGGGCGACCCTGCTACCATCCGGCGGCTCATCCAAATGATCAATACGGCGTGGCACGAAATGCATTTCCGCCCACTCCTCGAAATCGTCGATGCCGACGGCAGACCGACGGTGCGCGGCGAACGCTTCCTTCGCCTGGCTCGCCCCGAGGTCGATCGGGGGAAGTTCTACGACTTCCGCGCCACGAGGCTCGCCGTCTTCCCGGCAGTCTTCGAGTTCTTGAAGGTCTTTCAGCACACGATCATTGCCGAAGAGCTCCGGCCCTTCTACGAAAACATGAAGAAGGAGATGAGCGCCGAAGAGCGGCGCCTCCTCCTCCGACTCGAGGACAAGTTTGCCTTCGCCTCCCGCGGAATGAAGTCCTACGAAACGAGCTCCGACGTCCTCGACGAGGTCTATGATGCTCTGATCAAGGAGACGAAGCTCGAAATCAAGACCCCGCCGACGTCCTCGTCCAAGGGGAAGGAGAAGACCTCCGTCGTCCGGCCTTTGGGCCTAGTCCTCTACAATAACGGCCTCTATTTGGTCGCCCACTACGACGAACAAGCGACCGACGCCGAGCCGTATAAGTTTAAGTTGGAGACCGTCCTGACGGCTCGGTGCCTCAGGGACGAGGGGTTTAAGTACCCGGCGAACTTCAAACTGCGGGAGCGGTTTCAGGGCGAGTTTGGGATCTTCTTCGATAGCCGGGCTGAGCCGATGGGAATCGAGCTGGAGTTCGTCGATAACGACGGCATTAAACGCGCGGTCAAAGAACGCATCTACACGGCCAACGACAAGTACACGGAGGAGGACGGCAAACTCGTCTTGTCCTTCAAAGTGCGCGGCTTAAACGAAGTCACGTCCTGGGTTCTGTCCTGGGGAGCAAACGTTCGCGTGCGGAAGCCCGAAGCACTGCGCAAAGCGGTCCGCGAGGCCGGGCGAGCCATGATGGAACTCAATCGCGACGCTTAAGTCTCGTTGGCCGAGAAGCCTCGGAGAACGTCCATCAGCCGCACCATGGCCCAGGTATCGAGGGCGCAGTAGGCTTTGAGGTCGGTGATCGACTTCTGACGCTCTTCTTCCGTGAAGGCGGCCTCGTCGGTAAGAAGCGCCGCCAGGATGTTGCTCGCGATGCCGCCGTCCGAGATCGCCAGCGATGCGTAGCTCAAGTCGGGGCAAAGGGCTGGGAGCACGGACTTTATGCTGAAAGAGCCGTTGAACGACGGGTGATAAACGTGATCCCGGACGATGGGGAGAAGGTCGTCGATGCGGGTATTGATCTCAAGCAGATCGTCGGTCAAATCCGGCAGGGAGATAGCAAGATCCCGAATCTTCGACTTCTCGAAGCCTGAGTTGTACGTGATGATGATCGAAGCGCCTTTGCAGGCATTGATCAAGGCGAGGGCGAGGTCGCGTCTTGGGTCACCGGGGACCGTGGCGATCCACTCGGAATGATCGTAGCCGCCCGAGCCGTTCTCGACGTGGTAGCTGAACTGCGCCGTGATTCCGCGGTAAGGGCCGCAACCCGTCCAGGCGGGGATTGCGGGAGCGACGGTTTCGAAGTCGAGGTAGCCGACTGGGCCGTTGATCTTGGCGAGGCGGGCCTTGAGGCCCTTCTCGACGATCATTTGACCGGAACGGACGGCGGCGACTTGGCGTTGTTGGACCTTCGAGAGGGCAGAGGCGGACTCGTCGTCGAGATCGCTCAGGACTTTGAAGCCTCGGCCGCGCCATTCGTCGAGAACCTTGGAATTTGGATAGTAGAGGGAGTCCAAAGCGTGTTCTGGGGAGGCGGCATGGCAGCGGCTGACGAAGGGGCATTCGTACGGGGAATAGCAGTGATCGCCGGTCGCTCGCACAGGGGCTGTGCTCTCGAGCAACGTCGCAAGAAATTGGTCGGAATTCGTCTCGACAGATCTCAGATGACCCAAGATCTTGTCCGTAACGTCATGGCGGACGAAGAGGTTGCTGAGGTTGGGGAAGCGGCACTCACTGTTCAGGACCATGATTTCGGCTCGGACGACGTTCAAGCCAGCCTTCCGGGCGACGTGAACCTGCATAGCGACGTCGGGGAGGTGTTGCTCCTTCACTTTGACGGTGGACTTCACCTCGACGATCGTCCAGGAGTCTCCGCTCTTCTCCATGACGTCGACGGCGCAGAAGAGGCCGTCGACCAAGAAAGAGGCTTCGAAGAGGACTGCGACTCCCCGAGCGATGGCTTCGGTGGTCGCGCGGACGGCCGAGTGGAGGTCTTCTTGATCGCGTTCGATCAAGGTGCCGCCGGGGAAGTAAGAACGGGCGAGGTCGCCGACCTTGCTGCCGGTATCGAACCGGACTTGGGTGGAGGCGTCGGGGGTTAGTTCGGGGGCGTTGGGCTCGTGGATGGAGAGCCAGAGGAGCTTCTCGCATTGGAGGCCGCGGGTGTAGCGGGATTTGCTTAGGTAGCGGATGTCGGACATGGGGTCGAAGCTCCTGATGGCTAAGTGTATCAGAGGTATCTTCGGCTTCTATCTGGACGAACTTTGTCTACGAACTACCCGCCGCGCCATCGCGACAAACTTCGTCGACGCCATCCAGTAAAATCCGCGCCTCAACCAACCTGGAGGCCACACAACTTGGGCACCTCAACTACCAAAATCCACGACGCTAACTCCCCCATCGTCCTTTCGTTCGAGCAAATCGAGTCGCTCTCTCCCGAGGAGGCTCTAAAGTGCATTCGTTGGATGAGCTCTAGTCGCCTCTTCGCTCTACTTGACCGCCCAATAACATTGAATTCGGAACTTCAATTCGAAATTCTGAGTTCCTCAGCTGACGGGAAACGAGAATACTTCGATGGGATCACGACAAAGTTAGCCAAACGATTGAGAGGTGTGGATAATTTAATAATTGGTAGGCGCCGGATAGTGGTGCCGAAGTCTGCGAAGGACTTGCTCGACTGGGGGACGGCGCTCGATAACTGCCTCGCCAAAGGACAATACTTGAACCACACCGCGACAGGGCAAAGCGTAATCGTCGGAATAGTAAATGAAAGTGGGGCCATTGAATTCGCAATTGAGTTTAAGAGATGTGGGACCGTGTTGCAGGCAAAGGGCGCGAGAAATGTTGATATGCCGAAGGGATTGAGAAAGCCTGTGGTGGCGGCACTCAAGGGGGCGGGGATTGACTTGAAGTTTACCAACCCGCTCCATCGGGGAAGGGTCCGGAGACCCTAACTTAACTCCTTAGGCCGCATCCGCCTTTATCCGAATCTTCTGTGGGGCATCGAGATGCCCTTCAACCATTCGGGTATAGAACTTCAAGTCCATGTGGCTTCGGCCCCGAAACTCCGCCATCCTAGCCCGTAAGGCTGCTAAGTAAACGGGTCGAATCTCTGCAATTTCGCCCTTCGCCTTCTCCCACTGAGAAATGCGCGCGTGGCCAGTTAGATCCAAGGATCGAGCGAACTCCTCCTG
>JAYWBY010000352.1:0-4885 GCA_043781115.1 Pseudomonadota bacterium | reverse complement strand
AGATCGCGCCCCAAATCCAATCGCGCATTGAAGTTTGTTGCCGGCCAGCAACCAGCGTTCCGGCGAGGAGCGCTAGCACCAACATCAACGGGTACTCGGCAACGCTGCTGAAGATCGCTGGAGCAACGAATGAATTGAATGCTCCACCGAGGACGCCGCCGAGCGACACCCAGAAATAAAATTCGGTAAGGCGGCTCGGGTGAGGTTTCGACTTCGCCAAATTACCGTGGCAAATCAGGGCAGCGATGAAAAAGCCCGCGAGATGGATCCCTACCAGGATCCCGAAGTTCTGGTGAAAGCTGGTGAAGACGAGGAAGGCGAGGACGACCATCGCTAAGGGCATGAGCCGTCTTAGCCCCTTGTTCAACCAGTCGGGGTAGCGCCAAAAGACGATCACGAACGACGCAATGTAGAGAAGGAGTGGCACGATCCAAAGCATGGGTACTGAAGCGACGTCCGTCGTCATGTAGGTCGTGACGCCGAGCATGAGACTCGATGGGATGAAGGCGAGCACCACCCAAATGAGACGCTGTTGGAAGTCCGTCCGGGCGGAAAAGGACGTCCTCGGCATCATCCACTCCTCTAGCGACGTCGCGTCACTGAGATCGAATGTAACTTTGGCGAGCGCCCCCTCGTCGACTACGGGAAGTAGGTTATTGCGGGCACGGTAAACGAGCACGCCGGCGATCGCGAAGGTCAATATGGTAAGACCGTAACCGACGCTCCAAAGCAGCGATTGCTCGGCCAAGCGCAGGCACGGCTCGATGACGGTGGGATAGGCGACGAGCGCCACGAGGCTACCTAGGTTGCCGGCGGCATAGAGAGCGTAGGGGTCCTTCCCGGTCCCCTGGGTCACTCGGTAGTACCAACTTTGGAGCAGGGGCGACGCCGTTGAGACGGCGAAGAAGGCCGCGCCTGTCGTCAAAACCAGAACGACGAGCAGCCACTTGAGCGGCTCGGTGCTGAGCCACTCCGTCTGGATGTTAAGCGACGGCAAGGCGATCGGCAGGAAGAAAAGTGGCAGGGCAAGCACCGAAAGCTGCAGACCTAGCTGTTTGGCGACCGATAGCTTCGACGTCGTGAAATGCGCATAAACATAGCCACAGAGAAGCACCGCCTGAAAGAACACCATGCACGTGTTCCAAATGGCCGGCGCCCCGCCGAAGAGCGGCAAGAGCATTTTTCCCTGCATGGGCTCAATCAGAAACAGCTCGAACGAGCTGAGGAATGCGCCGGCGGCGAAGAGCCAACGAACCAGTCGGGGTTTCGACATCGGTCAACCTTGGGTAGCGAGGCGCTTGGGAGTGTCTGGTGGGGTCATTCTAAAAGCGTCGGGCTGGAATTTCAATAAGCATCGAACTTTACATGCGACACCGGGTCAAAAGATTTCCTCGCCGTCCGGCAGCTCGGTTGGCAGAGGAGGGAGCTCGGGAAACGCCACCTTGTTGGAATAGAGACGAACGTACTGCGCATAGTTGCGCATGACCTCGCGGACGTAGCGCCGCGTTTCCCGGTAAGGGATCGAATCGACGAATTCGTCCGCCTCGCAGTCTTTGCAGCTGTCGAGCCACTGGTTCACCACCATCGGGCCGCCATTGTAGGCTGCTACGGCGACAAACGGGTTGTCTTGGTAGTAGCGCAAGAGTTTGTCGAGATAGTACGAGCCGTAGCCGATGTTGGTTTCTGGTTTTGGCAGATCGCGGGCGTCAAAGTCTTGGTCGCGGATCAACGTCGCAATTTTTACCGCCGTGTACGGCATCAACTGCATCAAGCCCTGGGCGCCGACGCCGCTGCGGGCTTCGCGGTTATAGAAGCTCTCGGCGCGCATGACGCTCAAAATCAAAAAAGGATTCATCCGGATTTTGGCCGCCACCGGGCCGACGATTTTTTCGAACGCGATGGGGTAATAGACTCTCCATTCATCGCCGTGGTCCATTTGATGACGAAGGTAGTCGTTCCAATTGGTCGGTAGCTTTTTAAGAGCAGAGAACGGCGAGTAGCGAATCCGACGAGCCGACTGGTAGTCGTTGAGGGAAAGGGCGACGCGGCCGACCGCGGCGAAGGCCTCCTCCTGGTTGTAGCTCTGAGTTTTAAGACCCGCCAGTTGGAAGTTCGCCGTATCGGTTAGTCCAACCTTCAGCAGGTCGTCGACGATTTTGAGTTCCGGTCGCGCGGCTTGCTGATTCAAATCACTCGCAGACGGTGTCAGGAGCCGCGCTGCTAACGTGAAGCCAGGACGAGAGTCGCCTTTGACGAAACTCGCTCCGAGGCTCTTCGTCAGTTGCGGGTGGAGCGACGCGACGAGCATGGCATAAAAGCTCTCCGCGTCCGAGTTCAGGATTTCCGCGTACTTCTCGTCGGCTTCGGCCTGCTTGCCGAGGCGCTCGAGGATTCGGGCGTGCCAGTAGTTGACCGTCAGGTGGTCGTCGCCCTCGCGCGGCGCGACGTAGCCCGGCCTTTCGAGGAGGGCCAAGGCGCCGCTCAGGTCCTTGCCGCGTACCAAACTCCAAAAGTGCTGCCACCTGAGGTGCGGCGAGTCTTTCGCGGCGGCCGCAGCGGCGTAATTTTCCGCGGCGGCAAGAGGCAAGCCCAGGTACTTCATGGCGTCGCCGAGCGATTCCATGGCTCGCGGCGCGTTGGGGTGATGCGGGTAGTCGAAGAGGAAGTCCGAGAAATAGCGAGTCGCCTGCATCGGCTCATACATTCTGAGGTGGAGGCGGCCCATTTCGTAAACCAGGCTTGGCAGGGCGGTGCTGCCTGGTTTGCGCTTCTCCACTTCGTAAACTTGTTGGATGAAGTTCAGTGACTCTTTGTAGAGGCGAGCTTTGAAAAGGAACTCGGCCTTTTCCTCGATCGTCAGGCGCCGCGTCGTGCCGTCGTCGAGGGTCATCGGGTTCTCGACCGACGCGACGATGAACTCTTTCAAACCTGTCCCGAGCACGATGTTCGAACTTAGGCTGAGCAGTAATTTCCGAGAAAAGTAGTAGCGCGAGCGTCCGGTGGTCTTTCGACTGTCGCAGGCATGGTCTTCGAGCCGATGGAATGCCCAGCGTGCTTCTTCCGTCGAAGGGTAATTGCGCGCCAGCTCTTCCAAAAGTTCGACGGCATTGTCGTGATCGCCTTGCGTCTCGAAAGCTTCGGCGGCCATTTTCGCGAGCGCTTCCTGACGCCGGCTGAAGCTATAGCGCTTGGTGTACTGCTGAAACGTCTCGACCAGATGGCCGGCGTCCTTCAAGTTGTAATAGGCTTCGATCAAAAGCGTGTAAATTTGCTTATTCCACGCCGAGCCGAGCTCCTTCGTCAGGAGGGTCTCGCCAATCTCGGCCGCGTCGGCATACGCGCCGGCGCGCAACTTCGCATCGGCCGTGTAAAAACGAACGATGGCCATCAAGGGTTCGTTGTCGCGACAGGCAAGCTCGGCGGACGAGAGATATTGGAGCGCCAGCTTCGGGTTCGATTCGAGGTAGTTTACGCCCAGAGCGAGCGACACCATGCGGCGTTGGCGCGTGTCGTTTTCGTCGAAGTAGGAGTCGTGTAGACCCACGACTCGGGTGTCCTTGGCGGACCATTCGTCCGAACGCAGCTGCTCCATCAAAGACAACACCGCTTCTTCACGGCCGCCGGCGCGAGCCGCGGTGGCAAAAGTGACGGCATTGGCTAGGAAAAGCGAAAATATGGCCAAGCGGGCTAGGCGTCCCACCGGAAACTCCCAAGACTACCGGACAAGCGGCACTACGAGCCTGTCTTCGACAGCTGGCGAGTTTCTCTTTAGGGGGCGGCGAAGATCAGATTTTATCTTGATGTTTCAGGATGTTACCTTTACCTGATTGGCGACCAGGGAGGCCTTGAGGGTCGACCCGGGCTTGGCCGCTCCCGATATCAGGTAGCTTGCCACCGAATTCTCCACCAATTGCTCGAGCTTACGTCTCAGCGGCCGAGCGCCGTAATGCAGCGTGTCGATGCCCTTCAAAATGAAGTCGGAAACGGCCGGGTCCACGTCGAGCTTAAAGCCGCTCTTCGCCAACCGCTTGGCGAGGTCGGCTAGTTGAAGGCGCAGTATCTCTTTCAACTCGGCCACCGTCAGGCGGCGGAAGATGATGATCTCGTCTAGTCGGTTGATGAATTCCGGACGAAGGAAGCGCCGGACTTCATCCATGACGGCCTTCTGTTCGTCGTCTTTGCTCCAGTCTTCGTTTTGCGCGCCGATGCCGACCGGCCGTTTGCGGTCGGTGAGGATTTCGGAGCCGATGTTCGACGTGCCGACGATGATCGTGTTGCGAAAACTGACTTTCTGACCTTCGCCGTCCGTTAGCCAGCCTTCGTCCAAAACCTGCAGCAAGATGTTGTAGACGTCCGGATGCGCCTTCTCGAATTCGTCGAAAAGAACGACGGAATATGGCTGCCGCCGCACGCGTTCGGTGAGCTGTCCGCCTTCTCCGTACCCGACATAGCCTGGTGGAGCGCCGATCATTTTCGAAACGGAGTGCTTCTCCATGTACTCCGACATGTCGATGCGGACGATCTTGCTCTCGTCGTCCATCAGCTGTTCGGCGATGGCTTTGACCATTTCCGTCTTGCCGACGCCCGTCGGCCCGAGGAAGAGAAACGACGCCACGGGACGGTCGGGACGGCGCAAGCCGGCGCGGTTGCGGCGGATGGCGTCGGCGACGGATTTGATGGCGTGGTCTTGGCCGATGATGCGTTTGTGGAAGAGGCCTTCGAGGTCCTTTAACTTTGCCGCTTCTTCCGCGACGATCTTCTTCAGCGGGATGCCGGTGATGCGGCTGATGATCGCGGCGATGTCAGGCGTATCGACCTTGCGTTCGACGTCGGAAAGGGTCGACGCGTGGTTCTCGCGCGCGACTCTCAACTCTTCATCGAGACG
>JAYWBY010000351.1:0-13026 GCA_043781115.1 Pseudomonadota bacterium | reverse complement strand
AGGGCACGAGGTAGAGGTTGTCGAAGGAGGTCTTGTAGACTGCTTCCTTCAACGTGTCGCCGAAGATCTTGAAACTCAGCGTCGAGGTGAAGAAGTCGGCAACGGTGCTCGTAACTTCCGAGGCGCTCTTCCCGAGGAGGTACTGGGTCGCGTTCGCCTGCGAATCCAAGTCTATGACCAGGACCTTCTGGCCCGCCTTGGCGAAAGCCGCCGCCAGGTTGCAGGTGATCGAGGTTTTGCCGACGCCGCCCTTCTGATTGAAAACGACGCGTTTCATCGAAGCCCCCCGCTGGTTTTAGTCAGTCCTACTGACTTTGCGGGAGGGGGCCTTCAGGGTCAAGTAAATTTGTGGCTTTACGCGGCCTCTTCGGCCGCGTCGGCTTGTTCGCCGTCGCCGCCTTCGTCGAGGGCGTCGCCAGCGGTGTGTTTTAAGATTCTTTGCAAGTCCAAGATGCCGCAAATCTTGGTCCCTTGCTTGCTCATGCTGCCGATGAACTCGGCGCCGGAGCCTTTGCCTGGAAGTGTTTGATTTTCGATTTCACCGGGGAGGAGCGCCACGACGTAAGTGATGCCGTCGACAATCAAGCCGAAGGTCACGCCTTCGAAGCGGGCGATGATAATGCGTGCGCTCGCCGTCGGTTCGCCGCGTTGAAACCCGATCATTTTTGGCAAATTGATCGCTGGCAGGATCGTGCCGCGCAGGTTGATCACACCATCTACGAACTCCGGAGAGTTGGGGACGAACGTAATCGGCACGAGCATAATGATTTCGCGGACGGCCGAGATCGGCAACATGAACTCTTCGCCGCCGACGATCATCCCGATGAACTGCTCGCGTTCTTGGAAATCGTCGAGCTTTTCGCCGTCCAAGTCCCCGTGGATGGCGAAGACGCTCGTCTTGACGTCGGGAAGCGGGCTAAAGCCCTGGTTTTCATCGTCCCAGTTCATGCGGCTTTGCTCCTGACCCGCGACCGGAAGCGGTCTTCGAGTTCTTGAATGTCGAGCACTAGGACGACTTCGCCGTTGCCAAGCACCGCGCCGCCGGCGACGCAGGGGGTATTCTTCATGACTGGTCCTAGCGACTTGATCACCATTTCCTGCTGGTTCAGCAGCTGGTCGACGACGATGCCAAAACGGCGGTCGCCCGAGCCGACGATGACTACGTAGAGGCGTTCTTTTCGGCGGTTGATCCGCGCTTGGCCGAGTAGCTCGGCGGCCTCGTCCTTGGCTCCCCGGTGCGAGTACCAAGAGACCTTGGCTTTTTGAGCGAGATCGAGCGTCTCGTGCAAATGCATGAGCGGCAAGACTTTGTCGTGGCGTTTGATGACTTCGGCATCTCCGACGTATTGGATTTCGTCCGGCTTGATGCGGACCGACTCGACGACGCTCGACAGCGGGATCGCGAAGACTTCGCCGGCAGATTCGATCAAGAGGCTCTGCATGATCGCCAGGGTGAGTGGCAAACGAATGACGGTCGTCGTGCCTTTGCCGGGCTCGGAATCGATGTCGATCAGACCCTTGAGTTTGGAAATTTGCTTGCGAACGACGTCCATGCCGACGCCGCGGCCGGAGACGTTCGTGACCTTTTCCGCCGTTGAGAAGCCCGGTTCGAAGATGAGATTGAAGATGTCGCGCTTCGACAGCGTCGCATCCTCGGCGATCAGGCCGCGCTCGATCGCCTTTTTGCGAATGGCGTCGACCGGAATGCCTTTGCCGTCGTCTTGAATCGTGATGATGATGTGGTTGCCCTCTTGGCGGGCCGACAGCAGGATTTGGCCGGTACGGCGTTTGCCGGCGGCGGCGCGCACGTCAGGTAGTTCGACGCCGTGGTCGCACGAGTTGCGGATCAAATGAATGAGCGGGTCGCCGATCTGTTCGACGAGCGTCTTGTCGAGTTCGGTGTCTTCGCCGTCGATGTAGAGCTCGATCTCTTTGTTGAGCTGGCGCGACAGGTCGCGGACGACGCGCGTGAATTTGTTGAAGGCGTTGCCGATCGGGACCATGCGGATCTTCATGACGATCTCATGAATTTCGTTCATGTGTCGGCCGAAAAGCTGGACCGTTTCCGACATGTTGCCGGCGACCTTCGGCTGCGGCATCGACGTACGGATGTCCTCTTCGATGCTGGCGAAGCGCGTCCGGTCGATGACCAATTCGCCAACCAAGTTCACCAGCGCGTCGAGACGTTCGAGGTCGACCCGGATGGTCGAATTTTGTTCGTTTTTCTTCTTTTCGACGCCGTGGGCGCCGGCTTTCGCTTCGGCGTGAGGGGCTTCGGCGACGCTTTCCTCGACTTCGGCGACCTTAGGGGCCGCGGCTTGGGCGGGAGCGTCCAAGGTCGAACCTTTGACATATTTGCCCTTGGCGGCGAGAGAGAGGGCTTTGACGATCGGCACGGTCTTCGTGCCTTTCGACTTGCCGGTCTTCACCGTCTCTAGCAATGCACGTAGGACGTCGAGGCCTTGGAAGACGACGTCGATGATGTTGGAGTCCGGGACCAAGACGCCTTTGCGAACTTGGTCGAACAGGCCCTCCATGCGATGCATGACGCGTTCCATGGCCTTGAAGCCAAACATCCCCGCCGCGCCCTTCAAGGTATGGGCGGCGCGGAAGATGCTTTCGATGGTCTCGCGGTCTTTGGGGTTATTCTCGAGCTGCAGAATCAGCGTGTCGAGCGTCTCCATCAACTCGTCGGAGTTGATCGAGAAGTCATTCATCATGTCGGGATCGGAAGCGAAATCGTTTTTCGACAGCTCTTCGATTTCTGCGAGTACTTCGCCCGAGTCTTCGTCGATTTCCGGGGCCTGTAAGGCGGCAGGCGCGGCTTTGACCGGCGCGGACGGAGCGGCGTGCGCCGGTTCTGCGTGGTGTTCGTCACCGACGTCGCCGCCGAGGCTGCGAAGCATGGCCATGGCCTCGTCGTCGGCGGTGGCTTCGGCCGCTCGGGCGGCCTTGTCGACGAGCGGAGCCGGCGCTTCGAGTGGTGCGTCCATCATCGCCAGTAGTTTTCTGGCTTCGTCATCACTCATTTCAGCGCCGTCGCCGGCGACTGCACTGATAGCTTCGACAGCCGCCGGGGCGTCCATCATCGCCAAGAGTTTGTGCGCCTCGTCGTCGCTCATTTCTGCGGAAGCCCCCGCGGGGCTCTCGTCGGGCGTAGGCGCGTCGATTGGGGCGTCCATCATCGCCAGGAGTTGGCGCGCTTCCTCGTCGCTCATTTCCGCCGCGGCGGCTGGGTCGCCTGCTGGATCGAGGTCGGAGTCGTTCGACAGCGAATCGGCGACGGATTTGCCACCGCTGATTTTCACATCGGGGAGGTCGCTGGCACCTTCGAAGTTCAGCAGCGCCATGGCTTCTTCGTCGCTGAGGTCGGCTTCTATGCCCGCGTTTTCCGCCGGAGCTTCGGGCAGGGCCTCGGGGACAAGCAAAGGATCGAACTCTTCGCCGTAGGCGGCGTCGGAGCTCCAGATAGTCAGCAGGGCCATCAACTCTTGGGCTTCGGCGAGCAAAGCCGGCAAGTCGCCGCCGCCCACGCGGGCCTCGGCCGTCAGCTTGCCGAGTTCGGCGAGCCGCTTTTGCAGCTTGGGCAGAACCTCTTTGACCAGCGAATCAAACGCCGCGCTTGTCAGAGCATCCATGCCCATGAGCGACTATCTTTCCCTGAGAGGTGATTACGATGCTTTGGGCAAGGCCCCTTCGGCGAACAGGAAGTAGCTTTCTTCCAAGGCGTCGAATTCGAGCGTCTTGGCGCATTTTTCACATTTGAACTCGGGAGCTTGCTTGTTTTGCAGCTGCTCCAGGTTTTGGCTGACGACGATCAAACGGTTCACCTCGCCGCCGCATTGGCAGAAGTAGGGCGCGAAGAACGATTCGACGTGGCCCTTGCCGAGCGAGTCGGGAACCATGTTGATCTGGTCGATCATGGTGACCGAGCACTTGGTGAATTTCAAGTTGCCCAGCTCGCCGATATCGCGGATCAAATAAATCCACTCGCGAATACCGCAAGAGTTGAAGTTGTTGATCTCTTCCAACATGAAAGTGATGTTGGCTTTCTTGATCCGTGGCACTTCCTTTTGGCGGAAATGTTCGTCGACGTCCCCGACGAAACGGTAGACCACTTCGGTCGCCGTCTGTTTGATTTCGATCGAGAGATTGCCGAACTCAATCGTGTCGGACATAGCGTGCTCCCCAATTCCCTGGGACTTACCGGGTGTTGCAGTACGGACAGAAGTCTGCGTCCGTCCCTCTTGTCGGTGGAATGGAGAAAAACTTTAGACGAGGGCCGGGTTTAGCCTGTGCGGACCCAATTCATCAGGCGCATTTGTCGCCGATATATATTTAAAATCAGCCCGTTATGGCTTCGAAAGAACGGCGATGGGGTCGCTGGCCGCGGTCAAGGCCACTGCGAGGGCAACTCGGCCCGCAAATGACATGCTTTCGGCGGCCACAGTCTCGGCGTCGTCGCCGGCTTTGTGCCAGTGGGTGAGGTCGTTGAAGTCGATTAGGTCGAGACCCGGGACTCCGGCGTTGCGGTAGGGCAAGTGATCGTCTTCGATGCTCTTCGCTTCCGCGTCGTACCGAGTCGCCTCGCCGAAGGATTTTGCCGCCTCCGCCGCCAAATCGATCAGATAGCGGGTCGAATAACCGTCGCGCGTGATGTGCAGATCAGGCGAGCCGATCATATCCATAAGGATGATCGCCACCAATGTCTTGCCGCCGAACTCCGTGGGCAGGCACTTCGCCCCGTTGCCCTCGAAGGCGCAAGTCGTCAGGCGCCCAGCCGCGTACCGACTGCCGTAGGTGTGATCCTCGATCTTGGCAGGGTGCTTCGTCTGCCCATCGTTCCAGTTCTTCAGGACCGCTTCCTCGCCGTCGAACCAAACGCCGCCGACGTCACAACGAAGCGCTGCCTTCGCCGCAGGCGTGGCCGCTTTCAAGTACTGAAGTTGTTGCAGCAGTACAAGGCTCGAGGAGCCACTGTCGTTGGCACCCACGTACTGGGCGTTTTCGACGATTTTAGTGTCGTAATGGGAGGCCAGGAGCACGAGGCAATTGGCGTCGGCCTTTCCCGCGCCGGTTGCGTAGAAGTTCACGACGTTTTGCGTCAACGTGTCTTGCACGGGACCGGCCGTCGTCGACAGCGCCGCGGGATTCGGCACGGTAGCCGTGAAGGCTTCGCGCACCGTCGTCAAGCCCTGCGCCTTCATGCGCTGCTCGAGATAGCCAAGAATCTCGGCTTGCCTCGGCGAACCCGTAGGGTGGGCCTCCGACGTCAAAGTCGCCAAGTCGCCTTTGGTCACGTCGGGGTTCAAAGTGAAGTCCCGCGCCAATTTGCTCGGCGCCATCGTGCCATCGCCACCGCTGCTATGCGAACACACGCACGAAACCGACGAGCTGCCGAGCAGCAGCAATATGGCGCGAACTTTTTTCAACGGCGGCGGTCCCAAGAGTAGAGGGCGCTGTCGCCGAGCTCTTCTTCGATGCGGAGCAGCTGGTTGTACTTGCAGATCCGGTCCGTGCGCGATGCCGAGCCGGTTTTGATTTGGCCGCAACCGGTGGCCACCGCCAAGTCGGCGATGGTCGTGTCTTCGGTCTCGCCGGAACGGTGGGAAATGATCGCGGTGAAGCCGGCGGAGCGCGCCATCGACACGGCTTCCAGCGTTTCCGTCAGCGTTCCAATCTGATTCAACTTGATCAGGATCGAGTTGGCGGCCTTCTTTTCGATGCCGTCGCGCAGGCGTTTCGGGTTGGTGACGAACAGGTCGTCGCCGACGATCTGCACTTTGTCGCCGATGCCCTTAGTGAGGGCTATGAAGCCCGCCCAGTCGTGTTCGTCGAGGCCGTCTTCGATCGAGACGATCGGGTAATTCTTGCTCATGGCCGTCAACATCGCCACCATCGCGGCGGAGTCGATCGTCTTGCCTTCGCCCGCGAGCACGTATTTGCCGTCCTTGCAGAACGAAGAGGCGGCGACGTCGAGCGCCAAGGCGACGTCTTTGCCGGGGGTGAAGCCGGCCTCCTGAATGGCTTTCATGATCACATCGAGGGCTTCGGAGTTCGACTTCAAGTCCGGCGCGAAGCCGCCCTCGTCGCCCACGGCGGTGTTGAGGTTTTTGCCTTTCAGCACCTTTTTCAAGGCGTGAAACACCTCAGTGCCCCAGCGCAATCCTTCGCGGAAGCTCGGCGCGCCGATCGGCACGACCATGAATTCTTGGAAGTCGACATTGTTGTCGGCATGTGCGCCGCCGTTGATGATGTTCATCAACGGCACGGGCAGGCGAGTGGAGTAAGTGCCGCCGAGGTAGCGGTAAAGCGGCAAGCCGCTCATTTCGGCGCCAGCTTTGGCGACGGCGAGCGACGCGCCGAGGATGGCGTTGGCGCCGAGGTTGCTTTTATTCTCCGTGCCGTCGAGGTCGATGAGCAAACGGTCGATCTCGACCTGCTCGGCGACGTCGAGGCCGATGATGCGCGGCGCAATTTTTTCTCTGACGTTGCGTACGGCGTTGAGCACGCCTTTGCCGCCGTAACGCGCGGCGTCACCGTCGCGCAGTTCGTATGCTTCGTATTCGCCCGTCGATGCACCCGACGGCACCGCGGCTCGGCCGAGGTAACCGCTTTCGGTGATGACTTCGACTTCGATCGTCGGATTGCCGCGCGAGTCCAGGATTTCGCGCGCTGTGACGTGGGAAATGGCGCTCATGGGGTCCCCAAATTGCTATGAGTTACGGACAGATCCCGATTCTTCTCGATGAAAAGGGAGTTTTAGACCTATCCGCACGGCTAGGCTACGAAAATCGCTTGGCCAAGGCGGAGTTTTTGCGCTTTTGCAGCGGACGAAACTCTTCCGACCCGACCCTCGTCCAGCCCTGCAACCGTGCTAAACTAATTCCTCTCTCACTCAAAAAAACCGCTAGATTTGAATCGAGGTCGGCGGTTCAGCCGACCAGCCCCGACGCCTCGCCGCCGCCGTCGAGTTGGCGCAGCTCGTCGAGCAAGTGTTGACCGAACTCAGCAAAGACTCTTTCTGTCGCGATGCCGTCACCGCCAAGCTCCAACGCCTTACGCTCGAGCAAGGTGCGACTGAAGAATTCCGGCTGGAAGGCCAAGTTCTAATCATTTCCTCGCCCCTCGACGGAAACGTCAGCGTGCGCTTCAGCCTCTCCGAACTGAAGAGCGCCTTCAACCGCATCCTCTAGATTTGCCAATGAATCAGTGAAATTGCCCGCCGATCCGGAACGCCTCTCGCGGCTCCGCGTCGGCGGGCCGCCACGCCTACCCCCAAGCACTTGCCGAGAGAGATTCTATCTAGTAAGGACTATTGACCAATTGTAGGAAGGACCCGCATGCGTCACGCCTTGACCAACGAATCGTGGAAGTCTTTGCTCCCTGACATCAGCGACTGGCTCGAGAAAGTCACCGTTGCCAATGGTCCGGCGACTGTCGCGGGCGCCCACCTCGTCATCGCGGTCAAAGGTCAAGACGACAACAAGGACGCGTTCAACCTCAACGCGCCGAAGCTGCCGGGCGACCTGTCGAAGAAGATCGTCGAAGCGGCAAAGGCCCTCGGCTGGCGGCTCAGCGCCGGCGCTTTGCACCTTTCGGTCGACGGCGCCGGTTACACTTTGATTCCGCAGAACTCGACCAAGGTTTCCGGCAAGCAGCTTGGCCGCCAGCTTGGCCTCGACGCCGCCAAGGCGACGAAGGAACTGAAGATCGGCCAACTTGCGATCGCCCACGCTGACGGCTTGCCGGGAGCGGAAGTCTTCGACGGTTATGCCTCGGGCCTCTACAACACCATCGGCTTCAAAGGCGCGCGCAAGCGCGACATCACCCGTTTCCCGACTTTGGTCACCTTGGCGGGTGGCGACGCCTCGGCCGAGCAGCTTTCACAACAAGTCGAATTCGCCAAGGCCCAGGCCTTTTCGCGCTTCCTCCAAGACGCACCGGCCAACTACCTGACTCCCGTGAAATTGGCGGAGATCGCCAAGGACATGGCGCGCGACCTCGGCCTCAATTGCAAGACCCTCGACAAAGAGCAAATGACGGCGCTCGGCATGGGCTCTTTCCTGTGCGTCGCCGACGGCAGCGCCATCGAGCCGCGCACCATCGTCATCGAGATCGACGGCAAGGACAATTCCAAGTGCGTTGCGCTGGTCGGCAAAGGTTTGACCTTCGACACCGGTGGCATCAGCATCAAGCCCGCCGCCGGCATGGAAGAAATGAAATATGACATGTCGGGCGGCGCCGCCGTGCTCGGCGCGGCTCGTTACTTCTCGAAAGTGAAGCCGCCGGTTAAAGTCGTCTGCATCGTTGGCGCGGCCGAAAACATGCCGTCGGGCAGCGCCATCAAGCCAGGCGACATCGTCCGGGCGATGAACGGCAAGACGATCGAAGTCTTGAACACCGACGCCGAAGGCCGCCTGGTCCTGGCCGACTGCCTCTATTACGCGGTTTCCCAGTACAAGCCGGCGCTCGTCATCGACATCGCGACCCTTACGGGGGCCGTTTTGATGGCATTGGGCTGCGTCGGCGGCGCAATGATGACCAACGATGCCGCGGCAGGTCAGCACGTGCTGAAGGCCGCCGAAGCCTCCGGCGAACCGATGTGGCAGCTGCCGCTTTGGCCGGAGATGGAAAAGGAAACGAAGAGCGACATCGCCGATTTGAAGAATATCGCCAAGCCGAGCGTCAAGGGCGGCTCGATCATGGGCGGCATGTTCTTGAAGGACTTCGTCGGCGACGCCAAATGGTGTCACTTAGACGTCGCCGGCACTGCTTGGAATTGCCAGGCGACCGGTTACCCGTCGGGTGGTGGTTCAGCCTTCGGCATCCGCACTTTGGTCGCGGCTTGCATGACGTTCAATCAGTAGGTGAAAGATTCCTTTCGCGCCGCCGTGGTGGCACTCCTCTTCGGCGCGCTAGGCATCGCCTTCGCGCCGATTTCGTAATCTTGGTTCTCCAACCCGTGCTCGCGGCGTTGCTCAGCTGGGCGATTCTCGGCCAGCCGCTCTCGGCGCTCCAGTGCGCCGCCGGAGTTGTCGTCGTCCTCGGAATCTATCTCGCGCGTCGCGGCAGCGTCCCCGCTCAATCCGGCATTTTGGCGACGCCCGCCAACGCCCAGTCTTCCGCGCGCCAGCCGTAGTCGATGGTCACTTCCGCGCCGGCGGCGATCGCCCGCTTGGCCTTGATCACGATGTTGTCGATGGAGATCAAGAATTCGGAGTTGGCGTCGACGGCGTGATTGATCAGGGACGTGAAGCCGAGGCCGATGACGAAGTGTTTTTTGTTGTCGCTCTTGAACATGTAGTGGCCGAGAAAGGACTCTGCCAGGGCTTCCATTTCGTCCTTCGGCACCAAGAGGACCGGAGCGGTCTCGATGATTTCGCCGGCCCGGATGCGGCGCGTTGTGAAGACTCCACGCCCCTTGCCTGGACTCGGCCGGGCAGCGACGTTTCGACTCGGCAAATAGGATTGAGTGCTCAACCGCGCCGCATCAAGTGCACAGCATGCCGCCGTCCACCGGCAAACTCACGCCGGTGATCCAGGAAGCACCAGGGCCTAGGAGGAAAACGATGGCCCGCGCGACGTCGAGCGGCAGGCCGATGCGTCCGAGCGGATGGAGCTTCCCTATCGCCGGCAGGCTCTCTTTGTAGTCGCCGTCGTCCTGATAGCGGCCTCGGTACATCGGCGTGTCGACGATGGCCGGCAGAACGCAGTTCACTCGAATTTTGACGGGTCCCAGTTCGAGGGCCAACGACCGGGAAAGCTGAATGAGCGCCGCTTTGCTGGCGTTGTAAGCCGCCGTGTGGGGAATCGGCTTCTCCGCGAGGGTCGAGCTGACGTTGACTACCGACGCCGCTCCACCCGCCATCAACTTCGGTAGAAGGTCGCGCGTCAGCGCCATCGCCGGGGTCACATTGACGTCGAAGTGGCGTTGCCAGAGCTGGTCGGTGGTCGCCGCCAACGCCGCGCCTTCGAACGTGCCGGCATTGTTGACCAAGCCGTCGAGGCGCGGCTCGCCTTGCAATACCTTTATGATCGTGGCGCGACCAGTCGCGGAACCCACGTCCGCCGCCACTTCCGTGCAGGGGCAAGCGGGCGCCGCGGCTTTCACCTTTTTCGAGGTCGCTGCGAGAGCCTCGGAACGTCGGCCGACCAAAATCAGCTTTCTCGCGCCGGCGGCGGCGCAGAGTTCCGCTGTCGCCTGGCCGATGCCGGAGCCGGCGCCGGTAATGGCGATCGTCAGGCCGTCGAGGCGGAAGTCGTTCATGAAGGCGCCGTGCGCGTGACTTTGTTATTCGGCGTTTCGTGGAGCACGATCCCCGTCAATTTGGTTTTCGGCGCTTCCTTGGCGAGGAGCAGGGTCAAGCGTTCCCAAATCTTCTCGGCGAAGAGTTCGGTCGTGGGGTTGACGCCGCGCATCCAGGCAACGTCGAGGTTCAAGTTCTTGTGATCGATCTCGCCGATGACCTGCTCTCGCACCAGCTCCTTCAGCTGGCGAAGATTCAGGATCATGCCCGTGTCTTTGTCGATCGGCCCAGTGACGCTTACCTCCAAGAGGTAGTTGTGACCGTGGCCGTTCGGGTTCGAGCACAGTCCAAAAACGTCGCGATTCTTCTCGTCGCTCCAGTCCTGACGGTATAACCGGTGGCCGGCGCAAAATTGAAACGAGCGGGTAATGGTCAGCAAGGGAACTCCACGATTGGCACTGGTATCAGTCGGCGACGGTTAGCAGCGCCGCGCCTTGGCGGACGAGCCATTGGACCTCGGCCCCGGCGGCGGCATTGTCCCTCGTCAAGTCATCGACGAGCGGCGCCGCGGGCTCGCCGGCGGCGGCGGCAACTTCGATAGTTTCGAGCCGTAGCAGCCATTCGTTCTTGAAGCGGGCGGCCGTGCGTTTGGCCAATTCGCGCGCTTCAGCTTTCAAGGCCGGCGATGCTCCGGCCTGCAAGCGGTCGCGAAGGCGTCGCACCTCTGTGTAGCCGTCGATGGCGGCGAGTTCGTCGGCGGTGAAAGGTGATTGGCGCGCGGGCGAAGTCGACGCCTTGCCGACGTCGTGCGAGCCGTAGCTCTCCCGGTCGGCTGGCCCGCCCGAGACGGAGGTGACGCGTTCGCCGACGGCCATGTCGAAGTCGCCCCAACCTGGTTCGAAGAACACCGTGCCGCCGCGCGTGACCAGGCAGTCGCGCCACTTCATCATCGTCAGGCGGCCGGCGTGGCGGGAAACTTCAACGAGCATGCCCGAAACCGTGAAGCCGGAAGCAAACTTCAGCTCACTGCGTTTGCCGGGACTAAGCCCCATTTTGGCCAGATCCACGTCCGAAAAGGCGCTGGGCGTCAAATCTCCGCGACTCGCGAAGCGGCCGAGCGGCGAGCTGAACCCCTGGGCGTGCTCTCGGACGCTTTGCCCCGGCAGCTCTTTGCCGCCGAGGGCAAGTTGCACGGGTCCTTCGTAGCGGATGAATTCGACGGTTTGGCCCTTGGCGTCGAAATGGACGAGCTTGCCACTGATTTCGAGTCCCGAGTCGAGCGTCGTCGTAGTGACGGTGCGGCCTTGCTTCGCTTGGTCCAAGCCGTAGATGCCGCCCCGAACGTAAGACAGAGTCATTTCGAATTCGCGGAGGACCGCGGTCAAGTGCGCCAGATCCTCCGCGACATAAAGCTGCGGCTGGGGCTCGGTGATGTTGTAAGTTTGCTCGGTGCAATCGAGCGTCAGGCGCAGCTTCTTCACTTTGCCGGTCAAGCAGCTCTGGCTTTCGCTGACGGACGAAAGCAAGCCAGCGCCATAAATTTTGGGATCTCGCAGCGAACCGAGCAGGCCGTACTCGACGGTCCACCAGTTCATGCGCGCCACCTTGTTGGCTTCCGACACTTGGCGGATGTTGGCTGAGGCGCGGTTTAGGCCCATTTCCGCGGCTTGGACGAGGGCGGCGGTGCTGTCCGGGTTCTCCTTGACGTCGGAGAGAGTCCGGATGGCTTCGTAGACGTCCAGATCTTCTTGGCAAAAGATCGCCTTCTGCGCCATGCCGGCGTAAAGCGTCAGATATTCGGAATAAGCCCGGTCGGCGATGATCGGCGCGTGGCCCGCCGCTTCATGGACGATGTCGGGTGCCGGCGTATACGCGATGTGGTCGACCGAGCGCATGTCGTAAGCGATGGGCAGGATCTTTCTCGCTTGGAAGTCGAGGAACGCCGCCGGCGGAATGAAACCGCAAACGGGCACCGCCCCCCAGCCGAGCGTCTTCATCTTTAGGTCCATCTCGACGATTGAGGGTATGCGGTCGAAAGTGATGCCGGTTTTCTTCAAACCTTCGAGATAAATCGGCACGGCGTGATCGGCGAAGAATTGGCGCGACTGCCGCATGATGTAACGCCACGCCGCGTGGTCGCGCGACGAATAGCGGTCACCCTGCTGTTCGACGACATATTTATGCAAATAAGCGGGTAGGGAGTCGATCGTTCTCTGCAAGAAGCCTCCGATGGGCCACATCGTAGCACGCCGGAAGCGCCCATTTGAACTCCAAGCTAGCGTAAACAATATGTTGTCATTCCAACAACTTGCGATTGACTTGGAGGTCGCGTGGCACGTAGCTTCGGAGTTGTTTCTCCCTTCGTCGGCGATTCAAATGCACGCACCGCAGTACAAAATCCAGGAAAAGGTCGAGGTCGTCGACGAGACGGCGACCATCGGCGACGCCGTCGCCCTGATGAACTTGAAGAACATCAGCAGCCTCCTCGTCGCCAACGCCAAGGGCAAGATCGTCGGCATCCTTACCGAGCGCGACGTGCTTCGTCGCCTGACCCTCCTCGACATAGCCGATAAGCTGACGCGACCCGTCGGCACGATCGCCACGCGCGAGGTCTTCTTCGCCGATGCCCGCCACCTCCACGCCAGCATCGTGAAGTTCCATTTCGAGAAGCATTTGCGCCACTTCCCCGTATTGAAAGGCACCGACGCGACGGTCGACAACTTGGCCGGGATGCTGACAGTCACCGACATCCTCCGCCACTATCTGCGCGACGAAG
>JAYWBY010000350.1:0-4892 GCA_043781115.1 Pseudomonadota bacterium | reverse complement strand
CGGAGTCTCGGGTAATTTCCCAAGCCACCGTGTAAACGCCGAGGTCGCCCAGCAGAAGACCGGGCGCCCGCTCGTCATCATCCGGCGTCGTTCGATGTGCCGCGACCATAGCGTGAGCGGCCGACTCTAGATCGACGGGACTCGGGGCGAGACCAGACCGCGCAAGGTCATGAAGCGCCCACAACGTACCCGCGGCGCCGAAGAATAATGAAGTCAGACCTCTTGCCGGCTCCATCTCGCGGTCGCCGGGGTGCTCCTGCCACAGATCTGAGCCGCGCCAAGCGCGTCCGGTTTCGTCGACGATCTCTTTGATTGCGGCGCGGGCCTCGACATCCGTGATCGGAGGCAAAGAAGTCGGTTCATGGCGCGCGGCTTCGAAAAGGGAGTTCACGTCTTGATCCGGTAGCCGGTTTTGAAGATCAACCAAATGGTCACGAGACAGGCCCCCATGAACACTATCGTCATGCCTAGACTCAGGCCGACGCTGACGTCGGAGATTCCATAAAAGCTCCAGCGAAAGCCGCTGATCAAATAGACGACGGGGTTGATAAGCGTAATCTTTTGCCAAATCGGGGGCAGCATGCTGATTGAGTAGAAGCTGCCGCCGAGAAAAGTCAAAGGCGTCACAATTAGCGCCGGTACGATCTGCAACTTTTCGAAGCCGTCGGCCCAGACGCCGATGATGAAACCAAAGAGGCTAAACGTCATCGAGGTCATGACGAGGAAGGCCAGCATCCAAACCGGATGGAGGATCGAAAAGTCCACGAACAGTCGAGCCGTCGCCAAAATGATCAGGCCTAGCATGATTGACTTTGAAGCCGCGGCGCCCACGTAGCCGATGACGATCTCGAAGGACGAGACTGGCGCCGACAGGATTTCGTATATAGTGCCCGCGAAGCGGGGCATGTAAATGCCGAAGGAGGCGTTAGATATGCTTTGCGTCAAGATCGAGAGCATCAAGAGCCCCGGAACGATGAAAGCCCCGTAGCCGACTCCTTCGATTTGGTTCATGCGCGAACCGATCGCGGAGCCGAAGACGATGAAGTAGAGCGAAGTCGAAATGACCGGCGAGGCTATGCTTTGCATCAGTGTCCGCCAGAAGCGGGACATTTCGAAAATATAGATCGAGCGGATGGCGTGGATGTTCACTTGGGACCTCCCACGAGGCCGACGAAGATGTCTTCTAAGGAACTCTCCTTCGTATGGACATCCCTGATCTCGATGCAATGTTCGCCGAAGCGGCGCAGAAGGTCGCTGATGCCGGTTTGTTCGCCGTGAGAGTCGAAAGTGTAGACTACTTGAAGTCCGTCCGCCGAAAGGACGGTGCGATCACTCTTCAAATCGACCGGCAGCTCCTTCAAAGGAGACTGAAGGGTCATCTTCAGCACTCGTTTGCCGAGCTTCTGCATCAGCGCCGTCTTCTCTTCCACGAGAATGATCTGGCCTTTATTGATGACGCCGATCCGGTCGGCCATTTCTTGGGCTTCTTCGATGTAGTGAGTCGTCAGAATGATGGTCACGCCGCGCGAGCGGAGCTCTCGCACCATTTCCCACATGCTGCGGCGGAGCTCGACGTCGACACCGGCGGTCGGTTCGTCGAGGAAAAGGATCGTCGGCTCGTGGGACAGCGCTTTGGCGATCATCAACCGCCGCTTCATGCCACCGGAAAGCGTCATGATCTTGCTGTCTCGCTTCTCTAAGAGCGACAAGTCCTTCAGCACCTTCTCGAGAAAGGCCGGGTTCGGCGCCTTCCCGTAGAGGCCCCGGCTGAATTTCACCGTATTCCAAACCCGTTCGAAAGCGTCGACGGCAATCTCTTGGGGAACCAGGCCGATCTTCGTCCTGGCTGACCGGTAGTCGCGCACGATGTCGTGGCCGTCCGCCATCACGACGCCTTCCGTCGGGTTGACGATGCCGCAGATGATGTTGATCAAAGTCGTCTTGCCAGCCCCGTTCGGTCCAAGCAAGGCGAAGATCTCGCCGCGCCGGATCTCGAGGTCGACTTTTTTAAGGGCTTGGAAGCCGGAGGCGTAGGACTTACTTAGTCCCCGGACGGAAATGATGGAGTCAGGGGACGTACTCATCCGAGATCCTTGTAAAAGCAACAGACACTTTTACAACATGCCGGCGGGAGGCGCCATTTCTTAGTGGGAGACGGGGGCCTTCCCGGCAATTCCCAGGTTTTTGACGATCGCGGCCGCGAGCAAGAGGTTGCCTTGCGCATTTACGTGACAGCAATCATCCCGGTAGAGCGTTTCCCCGGTTGCCGCAAAGGTGTCGGAGAGGTCATAAACCTCGAGGCCATTTTGATTCAGGCGCTTAGCCATTTCTTGCAGTCGAGGGTAATAGCGGCTTACCGTCGTCGAATAGTACTTATTTGTCACGTAAAGTTGCTGCTCGTCTTGGGACAGCGGTTTCGTTCCAGGCACGTATTGGTTCGGTTGGATGAAATGCACCGAGGCTTTGCCTTGGGAGGCCGCTTCCGCCGCGGCCGCACGGATCGACGACTCGTAAAGATCAAAGTAACTAGTGATCGAGGTGGCGTAGCCTTTTTCGTCCGTCGGCGTCGTATCGTAGTCCTGCCATTGCGAGGTTTCGAGGCTCTTGCGTAAAGCGTCGATCTTCACCATACGGCGATTGACCATGAGCTGCCAACACAAGTGCGCCAAACGGCTGTGACCGGCGACACCCGTCGTCAAGCGATCGGTCCAGTCGCGGATGGAGTCTTGGGCACCGATAATTTCGGCGGCGGTGCGCACGTCATCCGGTTTTAGGGCGCTGCGAGCCAGGGGCAGCCAAACTTCCGGGTTCGGGTAGTCGATGGGATAATTGCGGTCGAGGTTCGTTTGCAAGCCCACGACCTCGTTCAAACCGTCTAGCGTCACCGCCAGGTCGATGGTGCGGAGAAAATAATGGAGCGCGTTGAACTGCTGCGGCTGACGCCAGCCCGGCAACGCCATGTTCAAGACGACGACGCGTTGCACGTCCGAACGTTTCGTCTGGAGGTCGGCCAAGAGCCGGGCCTTCAGCGAGTTCATTGCCGCGACGTCGGAGGCCAACTGCTGGGCTACTGACCCGCCGAAAATTCCAACGACGAAGTCTCCAGACTTGCGAATGTAAGGGTATTTATATGACGTGTAAAACCCGAGATTGTTGACGCCCGGCAAGTTCCTCGTCGTGGTGAAGCCGAAGAAGGGATGCGGCTCCCGACCGAGATTCAAACGTTGATCCTGCGCCTTGCCGGCGGTTTCGGTGCGGCGCGTGGCGACGGCCGGCAATTCGTCGAGAACCTTCTGGACCGCCGCGGCCCTGCCATCGCCCGAGCGATGAAAGCGTCCCGCGAGAATGAGCGATGAGCCGACTTCCAGCGCGATGGCAGCGAAGAGAAGGACGAAGAGGATGAGAAGCGCCGCGAAGAGCCGGCGCCTGGCTTTACTCTTAGATGTCATGACCTGCCTCAAAAGAGCGAGTAGATGAACGGCGCGACGACCGAACCTTGTGCGAGCACCAAAAGGGCTCCGAGCGACAAGAGGATTAGCACGAGGGGTGCCAACCAGAGCTTCTTCCGTTCCTTGACGTAGCCAATGAAATCCAAGACGAATTCACTCATTAGAAGGGCCTTTCCATGCTGGATTTGAGGTTCGGAGGGGGCGTCGAGACCTTGCGGTAACTTGGCGCGACGGCGTCCTTCTTCCGGGCCAAGGGATCGTTGCCGAAGAGTCGCAATGTCAAGCCGTACGGAAAGACGATGACGTAATAGACGACCGTCAGGATGATCCGTGAATTGATCGCGCCGAGGATCAAGCCGAGGCGCATCCAGAAAAGGTGCACTGGCTTTAACACCGCTGGTTTGATTGTAGCTGCGGCAAGAAAAGCCAGCGCTACCGCCCACGGCCACCGCGGAATCGGCGATCCGCGTAGAAGCGGGCCGAGCGCACCAAAAATGGTGCCGGTCAGACCCGCCATCAGCAGGCCGTAGCGTCGAAGGCCGGCCTTGTCCATAACCGGCGTCACCACGCTGTGCGACGTGAGGTCAATCAAGGATAAACTCCTTCCGCCAGTCGCCATTCTCGCGCCACGCCGGTTGCTCGGACTTCTTCATCACCAGGTTGCCGACGACGAGATAATCCATTTCCGTGCGCATGAAGCAGCGGTAGGCGTCTTCGACTCCTTGGACGATTGGCTCGCCGCGAACGTTGAAAGACGTGTTCACCAGAACGCTGCAGCCTGTCTTGTCCTTGAAACGCGAGATCAAACCGTGAAGCCGTGCGTTGGTGCGGGCCTCGACCGTTTGCACGCGAGCGGAATAATCGACGTGCGTAACGGCAGGGATGTCGGACCGGGGAACGTTCAATTGATCAATGCCGAACAGACCCTGCTCTTTGTCGCTGAGCTCGCGGCAACGCTCCTTCTTGACTGGAGCGACGAGCAACATGTAGGGGCTGGCGCGATCGATCTCGAAGTATTTCGCGACGTCTTCCTTCAAGACGACCGGTGCGAATGGCCGGAAGGACTCACGGTACTTGATTTTGAGATTCATGACCCTTTGCATCTTGGTGCTTCGGGCGTCGCCGAGGATCGACCGGTTGCCCAGCGCGCGCGGGCCGAATTCCATGCGGCCTTGGACCCAGCCTACGACGTTTTCGTCGGCTAGCACCGTGGCGACGGCGGCCGGGAGCTCGTCGTCGGAATATCGTTGAAAGGCCGCGCCGACCTTTTGCAGATAGGCGAGCGAAATGTCGTCGTCGATCGTCGGTCCGAGGTAGGAGCCGCGCATCGCGTCTTCCGTGCCGTGCGCCAGTCGCGGCTTGTCGTGGTATTGGTGCCAGGCCGCGAGCGCCGAGCCGATCGCGCCTCCGGCGTCACCGGCAGCGGGCTGAATCCAGATGTCC
>JAYWBY010000349.1:0-1653 GCA_043781115.1 Pseudomonadota bacterium | reverse complement strand
GTCGCGCCTCGACGCCTCGACGGAAATCAATACCGTCGGAGCCAACGGCGGGTCGACCTTCGACACGATGAGCAAGGCGACCGGCAAGGTCGCGCAATTCTCGGGCCTCGTGTCTGGCGTGCAAGCGACTGGCGAGACCCTCAGAATCTTCATCCCTGACGGCATCCGTACGGCTGGCGTGGAGACGCGCGCCACCGGCGATACTAACGCGATCCAGGGCGCCATCGGCCTCCTGACCCAGCTCAGCACCGGACGCCCCGAGGCGGGAAGAGAAGTCTTGGACGTCGAGCGCCGCTTCGCCCAGCGCTCCTACTTCCGCCAAGAGAGTGGCTACCACCCAAACGGATTTTCGGACTTCGCGCTGGCGGGCATCGCCGTCGGCCGGACCAAATCGGCTTGGGGCGAGAACGGCGACTTCAGCGACAGCAACTCTTCGATTCAGGCGCGCTGCATGACGCGGCTCTACGGCTCGGATGAGTGCGGCTCCGGCGGCTCGCACGATTTCTGGAAAGAGGTCGTGACAGTCGCGGCGCTGAAAATGGCGATCTCCGGGGCGCTTTGGGCGCTCAAGAAGATCCCGTTCACGGCGGCCGCCGCGACTGTCGCCGACACCGCCATTCAGACCGCGGTCTCGACGGCGCTTGATGCCGTCAAGAGCGTCATTACCGAGAAGGTCGTGGACGCCGTGACTCATGGCATCGCCGACAAAGCCGTCGACGGCTTCAAGACGCAACTCGACGGTCCCCTCAAGTCGCTGACGACCGTCTCCGACGGCTTTGCCCAGGACATGGACCCAAACAATTTCAACAAAGTCATCGGAGGCCAATAAGTGTTCGCCCAAGACTGGAAAGACAATTCCGAGCGCGGTTCGATCACCGTCTTCTTCGTGCTGTTCGTCATGGTCGCGGCGGCCGCGGCCTCCTATGCGCTTTACATCGGCAGGAGCACGGAAGAGAAAATTCGCACCGACTCCGCCGCCGACCTCGCCGCTTTGGCCATGGCGCAGCATTCGGCCATGGGCCTCAATATGATCGCGGCGAACAACCTAGCCATCGGAGGCAACCTCCACGTGGGTGCGTCGGTCCCTTTCATCGGTCGCTATTTCGCGTTGATCGAAGCCATGCTCGTCAAGTTTCCGGACGACTTGCCCCTCCTGGTTAAGCTTGGGAAGGGCGGCGAGACGGCTGACAAGACCGTCTTTGGCGACGGTTTCAAGGACACCAAGATCGTGACCGGTCATTTCATTCGCACCGCCGCTGGGTTGACATCGATCAACGCGCAAGTCGCCAAGCATTGGCTCACGGGCGCCATGGTCAAGGGCGTCGAGCAGCTTCGCCTGAACATGCCCGGTGACGTTGGCTTGATGTTCCAGGCGTCGTCGGCCGATGGCATGGCCACTGCCGCGTCCTTCTACAACATGCACTACGACAGCCTGAACCAGTCGACCCCGCGCCAAACGATGTGCCAGACGATCAAATCGTCGCAAGGGTTGTCCCATCGCGATAGCGTCGCCTTTTGGGTCGGCGGGGCCATTGACTCGGTGGTGGACACCCACGGCGTGATGGGCGCCTTGGCGGACGTTGAGTCGCTCTTCCAGGGGCTCGGCAGCATTCTTTCAAGCAATGCGGAAACGACGAGCAACAAGGCCGTTGA
>JAYWBY010000348.1:0-1653 GCA_043781115.1 Pseudomonadota bacterium | reverse complement strand
ACTTGTTGGCGTTCAAGAACTCGACAAGGGCCGGCGACGTGACGTCGGCTCTTTCGTACTGCGGCAAGTGGCCCGCTTCTTCCACCGTCAGGAACTTCGCTCCCGGCAGCGCGCTCTGCAGTTCGCCGTGGTGCGAATAGGCGAACGCCTGATCTTCTTTGCCCCAAACGATCAGCGTCGGCTTCCCGAGCGGCGCCACTTTGGCGAACCCACCGACGTAATTTTGCAGCGGCACATTCCGCGTCGTCTCTAGCATCGCATGCTTCGAACCTTTGACTTGCAGTTGCTTCTCGAAGCGCGCTTGAAAGTCCGTAAAGTTCGCCGGACGAAAAAAATACTCGCGGTTGTGCTGATAAAGATAATTGTCACCGAAGACACGCATCAAATAATCGCCGAGTACCGGCCAAAGCATGACGCGCGTCAGCGGCGTTGCTTCGAGGTGAAAGCCAGCCGGCCCGATCAGGCTCAAAGTCGCGACGTTCTCCGGATGACGAACTAAATACTCCGTCGCCACGATGGTGCCCATCGACGAACCAACGAGGTTGATGGGGAAGGGGACTTTGGTTTCCTTTAGCAGCTCCTCGACCTGGCGAACATAAAGAGGCAGATCGTAGTCAGCCCCGTCGGGGCGCGCCGAATACCCGCGCCCGTAAAGATCTAGGCGCAGCGTGCGATAGCCTGCCGAATGCAGGGCCAGCGTCGACTTGTCCCAGACCATCATCGGGCCGGAGACGCCGTGGATCATCACGACGAGCCGACCGTCTTCCGGTCCGGCCAACTCGTAGTGCGTCCGCCCGTCGCTGAGTTTGGCGAAAGAGTGGACGAAGCCTGAACCTAGATCGGCTTCCGTCAGCTCCTCGGGCGGGAGCGACTCGTGGTCCCGCAGCGTCCCGAGCCCGAGGGCGGCGAAGACGGCGAAGGCCATGAGGAGGAGCTTACGGCGAAGTGGCAATTAGAACTTCTTGATTTCCATGTCGCCTGCGCCGGCAGCGCCAGAGATCGTGAAAGCGGCGTCGGGGCTGTTGTCGAACTCGTTTGTGAGCGAGCCGAGGCCTGATTTAAAGGAAGATTTGACCTTCGCTTCCTTCGGCAAGTTGATGGTCGCTTTGCCGGTACCGACCTTGAGATCGAGCTTGCTCTTGTTGCTGCTTTTCGCCAATTTGACGTCGGCATTCCCGGCGCCGATTTTCAATTGCGCGTCGGCAATGGCGCCGTCGATCGAGACGTTGCCCGAGCCGGATTTGCCGTCGAGCACCTTGAAGTCGGAGTTCTTGATTTTGAGGTCGCCCGAGCCGAGTTCGATGGCCAAGACGCCGGCCAGACCGTCGATCGAGACGTCGCCGGCGCCGATGCGGAGCTTCGAGGTGAGGTGGCGCGGCACGGTGAGCTCGAACTGCACTTCGCACTTCTTGGTGAAGCCTTTGTCGGCGTCCTTGCTCGTCGCCGTCAACTCGTCGCCGTTTAGGTCGATGGCGAGGCTGCAGCCTTCGTCGAAATGGATCTTGTGGGCGACGACCGTGGCTTTCGCTGCGTCGCTGCCAGTGATGGTCACGGTGCCGGCGCCGTTGTCGAGGACCAGGCGTTTGATGCCGGGAGCGTCGAAGGTCTTGGTGACGTCTTCCGCTTGGGCAGCGGAGGCGAAGAGGGCCAAGG
>JAYWBY010000347.1:0-13060 GCA_043781115.1 Pseudomonadota bacterium | reverse complement strand
GAAGAGCGGGGCCAAAGAGCGCATTAGTAACCTCTAAATATTATTGAGTAATTCGCTGCGCCACGGGGCGCGACGGACGGCCGGGTTTAACGAAATTTCGGGCTTTTGGCAAGCGGATTAACCTGCCAGACTGGCTCGGCCGTCACGAGGAATATTGCCACATGCCTGATTTCATTGTTCATGACGACGCCGAAGCCGGCGTGCGCTTTCCGGTGCCCTTCAACCAACCGATCGAAAAGACCGCCGCCCAAGTCGAAGGATTGATCCTCGAAGAAGCGAAAGCCACGATCCCCGAAGGCGCGCGTTTCACGAGCGGCGTCTATTCGAAGAACGGCGTGCCGTATTTACTTGTATGGACCCGCGCCGACAGAGTGCCGCCGAGTCAGGCCGACTTGGCGTCGATGGAAGATCTCTTCAAGTTCGATCGCGCCGCACTCCGCGGCGTGACCAAGGACCCGTTGCCGGCGAAGAGCGGGTTGAAGACGCTGCTGCTCACGCAAATCGCCAAGGGCGAGACGATCCAAGTCGGCTACTTCTACCGCGCCAACGCCGACCGCGCGCTCTTCGATCAAGTCGCCGCCGGCTTCGAGCTGACTACGGCCAAACGCATGAACCCGGACGAGCTGCCGTCCGGGCCTTCAAATCATGATTTTTTGGCGATCGGCTTGATCGCTTTCGCGATCGGCTTTCTCGCCGTGGTGATCAGCCGGCGCGTTTACCTGAGACGGTCGGCGCCTGGGTGAGGCGTTGGCCGTGGTATCGCACGACGAACTCCTCGAGCAAGCGGCGTTGTTCGCCGGAGAAGCCCTTGAACTGGACGCCCATACCGGGCACCAAGTCTTTGCGTTCGCCGACGGCGCCTTGGACCCAGATCACCGTGCCCTTGGCGATCAGCGTTTCCTTGCTGTCCGGGATGGTGAAGGTGAGGTCGATGGCCGAGCCGGTCGGTAGCGGTTTGTTCGTTTGAATGAACACGCCGCCCGTGCCGAGGTCTTTGCAAAAATCGAAGAGGTAGTTGCCGTCGGCTTTGTAGTCGACGAGCAGCTGGATCGGCACGCGACGCCCGGAACGGTCCTCGTCGTCCACCGCCTTCGTGCCGGCAGTGGTCTTCTTGGAGCGTCCAGTGTTCTTAGGGGTGCCCTTCTTGGCCGTCATGCGGTCCTCCGGTCAGTGCTTGGTCTTGCCTTCGTTCTTGCTCTTATCCTTCTTCGTCCCATTCAGGAGCTTCTTTACATTCAGATTATGCTCGGCCAGCGTCTTCGAGAAGTGGTGGTGGGTACCGCCTGGCGTCAGCACATAGTAATAAAATCCAAAATTCGACGGGGTCAGCACTGCTTCTAGGGACTTGAGACTCGGCGCCCCGATCGGGGTCGGCGGTAAACCAGGATGGATGCGCGTGTTGTAGGGGTTCTTCGCGTCGGAGAGATGCGCCCACTTCAGGTCGCCCGCGTAATCAGGGATTCCGTAAATTAACGCGGCGTCGATTGCGAGTGGGATCTTGTCTTTTAGTCTGCGCCAGATGACTTCGGAAATCAAAGGCTTTTCTTCGTCCAAACGCGTCTCGAGTTCGATCATCGAGGCGATCTTCACCGCGTCGTTCAAGGTTAAACCTTTGGCGACAACGTTCTTTTCGTAGTCTTTTGGCAAAGTCGCCCAGAACTTCTTCACCATCGTTTCGAGGGCCTGCATCGCCGTCGGCATCTCATGGAAAGGATACGTCGCCGGATAGATGTAACCTTCGAGGCTCGTTGACGGGATCTTTAGACTTTGCAGAAAAGTCTTGTCGACGACCAGGTGTTGAAGCTCGACGATGTGGCCGATGCCGTTTGCGGCCAGACGCTCGGTGACATTCTTCAGGGTGAAGCCTTCGACGATCGTGATCTGAGCGACGATCGGCGCGTAGATTTCGCCTTTGACAAGGGCGTCGCTGATTTGGTGCGGCGTGACTTGACCTTGGAAACGGTAGGTGCCGGCTTGGAAACGCCGGTAATTGCCGCTCAGGCGCACCCAAAGATGGAAGAAGGACGGCCGCGTGATCAGGCCGTCCGTCTGCAAATTGGCGGCGAGTCCGCTCAGGGTCGTGCCGGCTTTGAAGTCAAAGATCTTCTCCGCGGGCACGGCGACCGGCTCGTTTGCCCATTCCATGACGCGGTAATAGCCGCCGCCCACCGCCGCCACGGCGAGGACGACGAGCAACAAGAGGAGTTTGGCGGCGCCGCGAAGCATCCTCTCAGGATATCACATTCCGAGCTAGTGGCTGGCGGCCTTGAGTTCGGACCAAATTCGGTCGTAGTCCGCGGTCACCGGGCCCAAGTCCTGCATCATTTCGCAGCGAGCCAGGGCGTCGGCGGACGGGAAAAGGTTGGGGTTCGCCTGCACCTCGGGCGGCAACTTGTCTTTGATCCCGGCCAATACCGGCCCTGATAGCGTCCGGGTGACGAAGTCGACGTCGGTCGCCATGTCGTAGAAAAAGTTGATAAGCTGATGCGCCTCCGCGGAGTGCGGCGCGTCTTTCAAGATGACGGCATTGTCGATTGCCATCGTCGCGCCTTCCTTCGGGACAATGAATTCGATCTTCTTGCCGCTGTCGCGGTTCGCCACCGAAGCTTCTCCCGAGAACATCTGCGCGATGACCACGTCGCCGGCGGTGAGCAGCGGCGCCGGCATCGAGTTGAATGCTTTGATACCCTTTTTGGCCGTTAGTAGCGTGGTTTTTGCCTTGGCGAGCTCTTCGGGCTTGGTCGAATTGAGACTCGAACCATTGAGTTTCAGCGCCGCGCCGATGGCCTCCCGCATGTCGTCGAGCATCGACGCGCGACCTTGAACTCTGTCGTTGGCGAGCAGGTCCGCCCAGCTGGTCACGGGTTCTTGGTACGCGGTGCGGTTGACGGCAATGCCGGTGATCGACCAGGCGTAAGGGAGCGAGAACTTGTTGTCGGGATCGTACGGTTTCTTCAAGAAATTGGCGTCGAGGTTCGCCGCATTTGGAATTTGTGCCTTGTCGATTTCCCGCAGCAGGCCGAGCTTGATCATGATCGCGACCATGTAATCGGACGGCACGGCGACGTCGAAGCCTTGGGCGCCGGCTTGAAGTTTGGCGAGGAGCTCTTCGTTAGACGTGTAGTTCGACTCTTGGACCTTGATGCCGGTGCGTTTGGTGAATTCCTCGAGCAGCGGCTTCGACGTGTAGTCACCCCAAATGAACAAATTGACGATCTTCGCTTCGGCGGCCTTTGGCTCCTCAGCCGCGGGTTTGGTCTTGGTGCAACCAACCAGCGACACGGCGAGGGCCAGGCACAGGGTCAACGACGAACAAACGCGGTGCTCAAGCATGGGCGAAACCTCAATGTAGTGTGCCGTCGATCCGTTTAATTAGGTATGATTCATGGCGGAACCCCGACACTCATCATGGTCGCCAATTTATGCTAGAGATCCAGGGCCTAGGCAAGCAGTTTGGCGGCGCGCCGGTGCTCTCTGGCGTCGATTTGACGATGCGCCAAGGCGAATTCTTTTCCCTCCTCGGCCCCAGCGGCTGCGGCAAGACGACGCTGCTGCGAATCTTAGCGGGATTCGAAAGGGCCGACTCCGGCTCCGTGCGGTTGGCTGGCGAAGACATGCTCGCCGTGCCGGCGCATCGCCGGGCCTGCAACATGATCTTCCAGCGCTATGCGCTCTTCCCCCATCTCGACGTCGCCGAAAACGTCGCCTTCGGGCCGACCGTGCAGGGTTTGGCCAAGGCCGAGGTTCGCCGTCGCGTCGACGAGGCGCTGGCCCTCGTCGCGATGGGAAGCTTCGCCGGCCGCGCCGTGGAAACGTTGTCGGGCGGGCAGCAGCAACGGGTCGCGATTGCCCGCGCCATCGTCAACCGACCGAAAGTGCTGCTGCTCGATGAGCCATTGAGCGCCCTCGACTTGCAACTTCGCCAAAAAATGCAGACAGAGCTCCTAGAGCTGCAGCGCCGGCTCGGCATCAATTTCGTCTACGTGACGCACGCTCAGGACGAGGCGCTGGCGCTCTCCGACCGCATCGCCGTGATGAATCACGGACGGCTCGAGCAGGTCGGTACGCCGAAAGAAATATACGACGAGCCTGCGACCGCTTTCGTTGCGACCTTTATCGGGCAGATGAACAAGCTCCCCGGGCGAGCCGGCGCCGGCGGGGTATTTACCTCGGCTGGTGGCACCAATTTTTCGACGCGTGCGTCGGCGTCCGGCGCTGCGACGTTGCTCGTCCGCCCCGAGCGGACCCGCCTTGCCGCGCCCGGTCGAGCCGGCAATCGTTTGCCCGCCGTAGTTTCACAGCTGACGTTTCGCGGTGCCACGGTCGACGTGCGCGGCGAGGTCGTCGGGATGCCCGGCTTTCATTTCACCTCGTCGGTCAGCCGCGACGACGAGGCGACGCCGCTGCCGGCCGTCGGCGCCCGCGTCGATTTTGGTTTCGACCCTACCGACGCCCAGATCTTCGCCGGCGACCTCGACGCATGAGGCGACGCAGCGCACCACCGTGGTTGGCCGCTCCGCTGGCGCTCTGGCTTTTTGCCCTGCTGATCGTGCCGCTGGCGTTCGTCATCTTTTACGCATTCCTCTCGCGCGGCCCGTATGGCGAGCTGGTCTATACGTTTAACCTAGGAAACTTCCGGCGGGCCGCTGACAGCCTTTACGTCCAAATCTATTGGCGAAGCTTGGAACTGGCGGCGCTTTCGACCTTAGTCTGCGTCATTCTGGGCTATCCGGTCGCCGTGGCGCTGGCGACGGCGCCGAAGCGGTTCCGGGCGCTACTGTTCGTGTTGTTGATGGTGCCCTTTTTGACCAACTTCATCGTGCGAGTCTACGCGCTCAGGCTCTTGCTCGGCGTCGAGGGGCCGCTCAATTGGGCGCTGCAGACTTTGGGGGTTTTGCGCGAGCCGCTACAGCTGACCGACACGCCCTTCCTAGTTAGCATCGGCATGGTGACCAATTACTTGCCGTTCATGGTCTTGCCTCTCTATGTAGTGTTGGAAAAATTTGACTACACGCTCGTCGAAGCCGGGCGCGACCTGGGCGCCTCGCGCTGGCAACTATGGCGCCGAGTTCTCTTGCCGCTGACCATGCCGGGACTCGTTTCCGGCATCGTCTTGGTGTTCGTGCCGGTGCTCGGCGAATTCACCATTCCCGACCTCCTCGGCGGCGCGCGCACCATGCTGCTCGGCAACTTGATCACCGAGCAATTCCTGAAGGCGCGCGACTGGCCGTTCGGTTCGGCTTTGGCCGTCATCCTCGTGGCGATCATGGGCGCCGCTTTCTGGTTGAAGTTCAAATTGGCGCCGGAAGGGGAGCTGCATGGCTGACGAACGCCAGCGTCCGGCTCCGCATTGGTCTGCTTACGTAGTGACGTCGTTCGCCTATTCCCTGCTCTTCGCGCCTTTATGCGCCGTAATCGTGTATTCGTTTTTGATTCCCGGGGCGGCCGCCGGTTTAGAGTGGTACCGTCGCCTTTTCGCCGACGAAGCGCTGGGAATGACCCTAATTCACAGCCTCGAAGTCGCCGCCACGACCAGCGTCTTGGCGTCGCTGATCGGCACTGCAGGAGCTTTGGCGCTTGAGCGCGGCGACTTTCGCGGCAAGAGTTGGCTCAACGGCGTGACGCTCGTGCCACTGGTGATGCCCGAGCTCGTCATGGGGCTCTCGTCAGTCATTTGGT
Organism: Pseudomonadota bacterium; assembly: GCA_043781115.1. Lineage (GTDB taxonomy): Bacteria > Bdellovibrionota_B > Oligoflexia > Oligoflexales > CAIYRB01 > CAIYRB01. The sequence continues at coordinate 7,381 of JAYWBY010000347.1, read as the reverse complement.
TCGTGGCGCTCCGTTTGACGCTCGGGCTTTGGTCGATCGTCTTGGCGCACACGACGTTCACATTGTCGTACGTGGTCGTGACGGTGCGGGCGAGGCTCCGGGACTTCGACGGCTCGTTGGAAGATGCGGCCTGCGACTTGGGAGCGTCGGGTTGGCAAACGTTTCGCTTGGTGACGTTGCCCCTGGTCGCTCCGGGAATCGTCGCTGGCGCGATGATGGCGTTCACGCTCTCGTTCGACGACTTCCTGATCAGTTTTTTCACCGCCGGGGTCAATTCCGACACCTTGCCGATGAAGCTCTACTCGATGATCCGGTTCGGGGTGAACCGGGAGATGTACGCCCTCTCCTCCGTCCTCATCGCCGTCACCGCCCTCGGCCTCGCCTCATGGGCCCTCTTCCGGCGGCGCCCGCGTCGCTAAGCCCGAATCACCCCAGCGGCGCTCGCGCCGCTTACCGGCCTTTCCTTCTTCAGCGATCCAGAGATTCTTTGAAAATCCGGCCGGCCGGGCATTCAAAGAATCTCTGAAGCACGGAAGCCGGAGTTGGTGCTGTCGGAAAAAGTCAAAATATAATCCTTTAAAAACAGTGACTTAAAATATCCCCTTGGTACTCCCGCGAATCTCGTCGATAGGACATCAAATCGCGAGGAGGTCCGCCATGAAGTGCGTCCAAGTTTACAAGCATCGGGATTCTGCTCGGGTGAGCCAACAATCCCTGAAAGATGGCGGCATTGAATCGCGTATCATCGTCGATCCCCTCGAGAGCCGCTTCCCGGCGTTGAGCACCTACCACGGCGTCGCCCTCATGGTTCAGGACGACCGCTTCAAAGAAGCTTCGGCGATGCTAAAGAAAGCTTCGTGATTCCGGGCGCCTAATTCAATGAGGCCCTGCTGTCTAGCGGGGCTTTTTAGCGTTCATTAGAATTCCCCATAAAATATTGATTTTTTCAATAGAATGCGTATACTTCGGCACCTTTAGACGCCCGAGGAGCTGAGGTAATGCAAAAGACCCGAGTGGTCGCCGCCATGTCTGGCGGGGTCGATTCCTGCGTGACCGCGGCTTTGCTTAAGGAGCAAGGCTTCGACGTCATCGGCATCACCATGCAGCTCTGGAACCACGGCCAAGACGGCGACAAGCGCTTCGGCAGCTGCTGTTCGCTCTCCGACGTTCACGACGCCCGGATCTCCGCGCACAAGCTCGGGATCCCGCACTATGTCGTCAATTACGAGAAGGAATTTCGCGCCGGCGTCGTCGACTACTTCGCCGCCGAATACGCCCTAGGCCGGACGCCGAACCCGTGCGTCATGTGCAACAGCAAGTTGAAGTTCGATCACTTGATCGACCGCGCCCACGCGCTCGGCGCCGACTGGGTGGCGACGGGCCACTACGCGCGCGTGGTCCATGACGCGGAAGGCGGCCCGAGCCAGCTCTTTACTGGTCTCGATCCGAGGAAGGATCAGAGCTATTTCCTCTTCGACATGCGCCAGGATTATCTGAAGAAGGCGATGTTCCCGCTCGGCGGCATGACCAAGCCGGAAGTGCGCAAAATCGCCGCGTCACTCGGGCTCCACACCGCCGAGAAACACGAAAGCCAGGAAATCTGCTTTGTTTCCGGCCGTCGCTACACTGACTTCCTCGACGAGCATTACCCCGAAGTCACCAAGGGCCGCGGCGGCGCCATCGTCGACCGCGAAGGCAAAGTCCTGGGCCAGCACGACGGCATCCACCTGTTCACCGTCGGTCAACGCAAGGGCTTGGGCGGCATCGGCGGCACCGAGCCGAAATACGTGGCGGCCATCGACGCCGAGACCAACCGCATCGTCGTCGACGACCTCGAGAATCTTTCGGTCGAGGGCTTCGAAGTCGCCGCCGCCAACTGGCTTGTGCCCGAAGAGTCGGTGACGCCGGATCGCGTCCTTAACGTCATGGTGCGCTACCGCGCCAAGACGGTGCCTTGCCGCCTCGTGCCCCTCGGCGCCGGACGCTGGCGAGTGCTCCTTACGACAAAAGCGCGCTGGGTCACTCCAGGGCAAGCAGCCGTTTTCTACGAAGAAGAAAGGGTCATAGGTGGGGGATTCATCTCAACTCCCGGCCAAGCCACCGCTGAGGTCAAGTCGCGCGAGCGACTACCACAAGCTGTGGGCCAGCCATCAGAAGATTTTCACGCGCCTTGACGTCTTACAAGAGCGGCTCGGGCACAAATTCGCCAACCTGCCGCTGCTGTATGAAGCCCTGACGCACAGATCGGCCCTGATGGAGCTGGGCGAAGGCCAGCGTCCACTCGACTTGCCGTGGAACGAGCGCTTGGAATTTCTGGGCGACGCGGTCCTGGGACTCTGCGTCAGCCGCCGGCTCATGGAAAACGGCCGCCTCCTCGCCGAGGGTGAGCTGTCGCGCATCCGCGCCGCGCTCGTCAACGAGGAGTCGCTCGCCGAAGTCGCCCGGCGCCTCGAGCTCGGCAAGTACCTGGTGATGGGCAAGGGCGCTTCGTTGAGCGGCGGTCGCGACCGCCATTCGCTCCTGGCCGACGCGTTGGAAGCCATGATCGGAGCCGTCTTCGTCGACGCCGGTTATGCCGCTGCCGACGCTTTGTGCGGCATCTTCTTCGACGAAGTGCTGAGCGGCGACCTGACGTTGCTGGTGCAGATGGACTTCAAGACGATGCTGCAAGAGTTGACTCAAGAGCAGATGAAGCTGACCCCTTCTTACGAAGTGATCAGCGAAACGGGCCCGGACCACGACAAGATCTTCGAGGTCAAAGTCTTGGTCCACGGCGACGAACTGGGCCGCGGCCATGGTGGAAGTAAGAAACGCGCCTCGCAAGAGGCCGCCCGGCATGCCGTAGAACGGCTTCGCTCGAGCAAAGGGGAGGCCTCGTTATGATTCACGGAATTATCGCCATCATTGGACGCCCGAACGTCGGCAAGTCGACGCTCTTCAACCGGTTGACGTCGAGCGACGCGGCCATCGTCGACGACCAACCGGGCGTCACCCGCGACCGGCTCTACGGTACGGCCTGGACGGACGACAACCGTGAGTCCGGCTTCATGCTCGTCGACACCGGCGGCTTCGAGACCGACGACTTCAAGTTTCAGCCTTTTGCCGAGAATTTGGTATGGCGCCAGACTGAGCAGGCCATCGAAGAGGCCGACCTCGTCTTGTTGCTCGTCGACGCCAAGGCGGGCCTCAACCCGCACGACCGCCAGCTCCATCGGCATCTTGAGACCACCGGCAAGCCGCATATCATCGTCGTCAACAAAGTCGACGGGCCCGAGCAAGAGCAGTCGATGTGGGAGTTCTACGAACTCGGCGCCGGCGACTTAGCCAAAGTCAGCGCCGCTCACAACCGCGGCGTCAGCGACTTGAAGGAGTTGCTCGAAACGGAATTGAAAGCGTTGCCGCATTTGGCCAACGTCAAGACCTCGCCCAACGCCACGCGCATCGCCATCGTCGGGCGGCCCAACGCCGGCAAGTCCTCGATCCTGAACCGCTTGACCGGCGAGGACCGGGCGCTCGTTTCCGAAATCGCCGGCACCACCCGCGATTCGCTCGACACGCCGATGATGTTCAACAACCGCGAATACGTCCTGGTCGACACCGCCGGCATTCGCAGGAAGTCGCGCATCGACGAAAAACTCGAGTCGATGAGCGTCGTCCGGAGCCTCCGCGCCATCGACCGCGCCGACGTCGTGCTTTTGATCGTCGACGCCATGCAAGGCATGACCGAGCAAGACGCCCGCCTCGCCGATCTGGCCGCCGAACGCGGCAAGCCGCTCGTCATCGTAGTCAACAAGTGGGACCTTTTCCCCAACAAAGAGACCAACAGTGCCAAGGAATACACCGAGGCCATTTACCGCGAAGCCAAGTCGATCAGTTTCGCACCGGTGATCTTCGTCTCGGCGCTCGAGAACCAGCGCGTCCACAAGCTGATGACCATCGCCGAGCGATTGTCGCTCGTGACCCGCGAGCGCGCCGACACTAGCAAGGTCAACGAAGCGCTGAAAGACATGGTGCTCTCGCACACGCCGGCTTTGATCAGAGGCAAGACCAAGCGCGTGAAGTTCTTCTTCGCCACCCAAGTCGCCATCGCCCCGCCGACCGTCGTCGTCTTCTGCAACGTCGCGCGCGAGATCCAAGAGAGCTACATTCGCTACATGACGCACAAGTTTCGCGCGGCGCTGGGCTTCGATGAGATCCCGATCCGCTTGATATTCCGGCCGAAGGCCCTCGTCCGCAAACGCGACCAGGCCCTGGCCGAAGCCCATGAGGCGAGGGAAGACGAACGCGCCGGCGCCACCGTCAAGTCCAAGACGCCCTCGGCGCAGCGGACAGCCTCGCCTGACGATTTCATGGCTCTCGAGGAGCTCGACTTCGACGACGACGAGCTTGTGGTAGAATCGGATTCATGCTCTTCGACTTCTCCCACTATGTGACGCCCGAACTCAAAGCGTTCATGATGAGGCCCGAGGTACTGCTCGCGGCCTTTTTCATTAGCTTGCTGACGAGCCTCGCGCGCTACATGTCGTGGTCCGGGGCCTTCTATTGGATTTTTTACGTCCGCCGGCGCCTGACCGGCCACAAGATCCAACCGGCTTGGCCGACCAAGGCCCAGATCGCCAACGAGATCGCCTGGTCGCTGAAGTCGTGCGTGATTTATGCCGTGCTTGCGGTCTTGATCGTCGTCTCCGTGCTCGAGGGGTGGACGAAGATCTTTTTCGATTTTTCGGAAAGGGGAGTTGGCTACGCGGTCTTTAGCTTCTTCTTGATGATCATCGTGCATGACCTCTACTTTTACGCGACGCACCGCCTTTCGCACGAGGTTCGGTGGCTCTTTCGGCGCTTTCACCGCATTCATCACATGTCGGGGAATCCCTCGCCCTTCGCCGACATCATGTTTCATCCGGTCGACGCGCTCATCCACGTTGGTTTTTTGCCAATCTTCATCTTCACGATCCCGCTCCATCCGCTGGTCCTGGGGCTCTTCTTGCTGCAAGTCCAGGCGGTGAACGCCATCGGCCACATCGGCTTCGAGGTCTTCCCGGACGGCCAGAGGCGGCACCCGGTGCTCCGCTGGATCTCCCGCCCGACGGCACACAATCTCCACCACTCGCACGTGCAGTGCAATTACGGGCTCTACTTTCGGTTCATGGACCGTTTGTTCAAGACGGAGCGATTGCCCGAAGACGTCTAATGATTGACGATTAAAGCGCGCAACCGCTCTTCCATTGCGAGCCAGCCGTCCTTCAGCTCCGCGGCCAGACCGAGCTCCTCCAGGACCTCTCCCATCAGCATTTGGCGCCGATCAAAGTGCGGCTTCCTCAAGATCAAATCTTTGTGCGCCAAACCCAAGGGCTTGCCTTGGTACTTTCGAGGCCCCCCGAGCATCGCCGAAGCGAAGACGATCTGCTTGGCCGTGATGTCAGCCAAATCCTTGCCGAAGAAAAAGTGGCCGATGATGCCGTCGTTCTGGGCTCGGCGATAAAATTCCGTAATGGCTTTGCGGATCAGCTCATCGCCGATCCGCTCGAAAAGTGTAGCCATGGACGTTCCGTCTCAGCTCATTTGTCGTAGTAGGCGATACCGAAGAGCATTTCGCGTTTCTGCTTTTGCGAACGCTTGTTGCCTAGGTCCGAGCCGCCTTTGTAGTCCCGGAGCTGAACCATACGAGCCTGAAAGGCCGTGGTAAAGAAGAATCCGTTGCCCATTTGCAGCTCGAGGCCGCCGCCGACGTGGTAGCCTGGACCGACGCCTTTGACTTCGTATTCATCTTGTTCGCCGCTGAACGCACCGCCGCCTTGGGCATTCTTGGTCTCGGTTTGAACTTGCAAACGGTCTTCGTACAAGCCGCCACCGCCTTCGAAGAAGAAGACGCCGCCGAAGAGAAAGCGGGCGAAGAGGCTGCCGCCGCGGCCGCTTTGTTGAACTTTGCGCGTCGTGGTCGTCGAACCGTCCGCCGCCGACTCCGTCGTCTCGGAGCTGCCCGACTCGGCGGAGTACATGAGGCCTAAGTTTAAGGAGCCGAAGGCGTAACCAACATAGGGATTGATCAGCTGCGACGTCCCGTCGGTTTTGGTGTTCTTGTCCGAGCCTTCGCCGGCCGTCGACCGGTCGTTGGTACCGATCATGCGGACGGTAGTGCCGAAGTTGAAGCCTTCGCGGGTCGAGTTCCGCGAGCGGGCCAGGGCCTGCGTGCTTACGAGGCTCAAAGCCAAGGCTGCCGATACAACTGCAACTAGATGTGCTGGTTTCATACCATCGCTCCCACAACAACTTGATTCCGTGACTCGCATAATTAAGCAAAGGCTGGGCCAATGCTGGGCTGCAGCTTATGAATGCGAATTACCTAATAGTTATGGATAGATATATGAATACGAAGGTGGATGGGGGGCGGCGAGCGCCTGGCGGATCCTTGCCGGGCTGTCAAAAATCTAGGCGAAAAACTTCGAGAAGCACCCTCCAGAGCGGTATCATTTTTCCTATAAAATTCCCTGCTGGAGGCGCCCATGTCCCTTGATCGTCGCTCGTTCGACCTCAAATCCTTTGTGATCGGCGTAATCGTCACGGCGGTGCCTTTCGGCTTCGTCGGCACGGCCGCCGCCTTGGACTTCGGTGGCATCTCGACGTCGGTGAAGAACCTCGTAAACATCAAGAAAAACCTCGATGGCGACATCAAGTACCTATCGGCCGACGCCAAGGTGCTGTTTACCGACAAGGACAGCTTGCTGCAGATCAAGGATCAGCTCTTCAAGCTCGCCGCCGAGACCAAGAGCCAAATTGAGTCGATCTCGAAGCTCGTGGCCGAGGTCGAGACGCATATCAAAAAGACTCAGGGCGACATCGGCACGACGTCGAACCACGTAGGGGAAATCGACGGCGTCCGCAAGGCCTTGTCCGGCAAATGATCGCTGGGATCAGTGGCTGAGCGAGGCGGCGAACTTCATGGCGTGGGTCAACTGCAGGTCGCTGCCGGCGGCATAGACGAGCGGCATGTCGACGATTTCGTCTGGCTCGACGCCTTGCCCTTCGAGGTCGGCGCCTACGCTCTTGGCGTCGCCGACGGCGAGGTAAAGGGCGTAGCGGTCGGGCTTGACGTCGAAGAGTTCGGCCGCCAGGAAGGACCCTGCCGTCTTGGCGCCCACCAGCGTGCCGCGGCCGCGCTTCTTGATTAGCCAGGCGAGCCATTCCTTGCCGCTGCGCGTGCCTTCGTTGACGAGCACGACGAGCGGTTTGGTATAAATCGGTTTTTGTTTTGAATTGGCGGTCCCAAGGAACGGCTCGAGGTAGGTGAGGTCACCGCCGCCAAATCCGTCGCGGAGGTCCAGCACCAGCGTATCGGCTTGGAGTTCGGCCGCGGCCGCGGCCTTGGCCAGCGAGTCACGGA
>JAYWBY010000346.1:0-4905 GCA_043781115.1 Pseudomonadota bacterium | reverse complement strand
ACTCGGGTCGCTTGACCGAGGCTAACGGTCAGCCAATCACCGGACCCGTAAAGATCGCCGTGACCTTTTTTCGGAAAGATGCTGACACCGACCTGATTGCTACATCGCCACAGGTGTTTACCGTAGTCCCACTGAGCAGCGGCGTCTTCCAAGTCGACCTTGTATTCTCTGAGGCGGAGTATCACTCGATCTTCAACGGCACCGACAACGTCTGGATTCAATGCAAGAACATGGGAACCGGGAAGAGTTATCCTCGCCAGCGTTTCAACGCCGTCCCCTACGCTTTGAAAGTGCCTATCGACAACGCAACGATCGTCTACGGAAATGACGGTAAGCTCAGTGTCGGGACGCTGCCCGCGCAGGCCAATGCCATTCATGCGGACACCGCTACCCTGGCGGCGACCGCCACGGAAGCGCTGCATGCGACGTCGGCGAACGGCTTTAGCGGTGCGCTTGCCGGTGACGTATCAGGAACTGAAGGTGCGACCAGCGTCGACAGGGTCATGGGTAAAATCGTCGAAACCAACGGGGCCTCGATCGGCAACTTCATGGTCTACGACGGTGCCAAGTGGACATCAGCCGTTCTCTTGGGCGACGTCACGGGCGCCCGCAACGTCACAAAGGTTGAAAAACTGCAGGGCTACGCCGTCGACCCAACTGCACCGACCCCTGGTCAGTTCCTGAAGTACGACGCCGTCACCGGCTGGACAGCCACCGCTATCGTTGGTTCGTCGGGCGGCACCGTGACGCAGATCAACGCCGGACCGGGAATCGCCATTCAAGGCGGTGGTCCGATCACTGCGTCTGGAACCCTCGAAATTCCCGCAGGCGGCATCGTCGACAGTATGGTCAACGCCAGCGGCATCACAACTGCAGGCAAGGTATCCGGCAATGCACTCACTTCTGGTACGGTCGCTGGCTCAACGGCCGTCAATAGCTCGGGCCAGATCGCGACGACCGGTAACTTCGTCGCCAAGGGCAATGCCACGACAGCCGGCGAGGTTCGGCTAAGTGATGCCACGAATGCCAATTATGTGGCGCTGAAAGCACCGAACACGGCGGCTGGCACCAAGACTTTTACCCTTCCAGACGCCTACGGTACGAGTGGCGACTACCTGAAGTCGAACGGTGCCGGCGTGCTCTCCTGGGGAACACTTTCCGGTAGCGGTCCCGTCACGTTTACGCCGGCAACGGGCGTCATCAGCATCAGCGGTGCCGGCGGCGGCAATCCCGGGACGATGAGCGGCGCCGACAAGACGACGCTCGACGGGTTGGCCACCAACGCATTGATCGACTCTGACTTCCCGGCCGCCGGTCTCATGACGACCAGTGGCGGCGGAGTTTACAACACCACGGCCGACAACCACGTCAATTGGGACACGGCCTATACAGACACGAATTCCGCGACCGACCTCAACACTGCCTCGAAGATCGTCAAACGCGACGCTTCGGGTAATTTTGCGGCCGGCACCGTCACCGGTAGCCTCGCAGGGAATGCCACGACGGCGACCACGGCGACTAACTTCTCTGGTTCGCTCGTCGGCGACGTCGGCGGCACGCAAGGCGCAACAGCTATCGGCATCGACAAGGTCACCAGCGCTCACATTCTAGACGGCACCATCGTCAACAACGACATCAACGGCGCTGCGGCGATTACCGACACCAAGCTCGCAACCATTTCGACGGCGGGTAAAGTTTCAGGGACCGCCATCACGTCCGGCACGATCAACACGAGTGGCAGCTTCAATACATCTGGAAGCGTCGGCATCGGCACTACCGCGCCGTCAGCCAAGCTACATGTCACAGGAATACCGGCGGGCGCTAACGACGCGGCACTCGAGGTTGCACGTTTTTCGCTCAGTCAGCCCGGATCATATGCCCGCAACGTTATGAAAATTCCCTTTCAGCTATACGATGCAGGAAATAACCATGATCGCGGCACGATGGCTCAGATCACTGCCGGCCAAAGTCAGGGAGCCTTTGCGATGCCAGACGCGACTGGACAAGGCTACGGCTTTCTCGCTTTTTCTACGGCGGCAGCAAACTCGACGACCCCCACGGAACGCCTCCGAATCAGTCCTGAAGGCAACGTTGGCATAGGAACTACGAGCCCGGCCTCGAAATTGAATGTCATGGACACCATCTCCGGCCTTACGACCGGGTTGCAGATCTCGCCTTACCATGTCCCGGCGGTGGTGGCGGGAACGAAGTTAAACGCCTACGACGCGGACGGATCCACCATCCGGGTCTTGGCTCTGCAAAGCAACGGCGGCAAAATCGGTATCGGAACCACAGCGCCAGTGACGCTCCTGGCAAACACAGGCTCGAACGTCACGGACGGCGGCACGGGAATGTCAGCAACCTCGATCGCCTGGCAAACGAATGCCGCCGGCTATTCCATGGGCCTTGAAAATCTCTTTAGTGGCGGAACCGCCAATGGCCTCCTTGTAAAGACGACAGATACCGGCAGTGGCACCTACATTATGAACGCGCAATCGGCTGGGACCTCACGCTTCGTCTTGACTGGGGCTGGCAACGTCGGCATCGGCACAACAAGTCCCAGCTATGCACTAGATGTCAACGGGACCGTCCGCGCCACGAACTTCATCTCAACCAGCGGCGACTCCAACTGGGGCAACTCGGCCTTGAAAAACATCAACAGCCTCAGCATCGGCACCACGGCTACCGGCGCGGATCTGCTCTTCGGCAACGGCGCCAATCGCACGGTACAAGTTCAGTCGCAGGCGACCGCCGGCAACAACCTGACGATCCAGGCAGGCGGCACCACCGGTGCAAACCTCAGCGGCGGCAACTTGGTTTTGGCCTCTGGTACTGCGAATGGCACGGGATCTTCGCAAATCCAGTTTCAGACCGCCAGTGGCGGCGCGCCGGTCACGTCGATGACTATCTTAGGTAATGGCAACGTTGGCATTGGCACAACGGCACCGGGCGCCAAGCTCCACATCAAACCGGGCACAGATACGGGCTCAGAGACTGTGCTGCGCCTTGAGGGCAACAACACAAACAACAACCTCTATCATCTCGACATCGTACCGAACTCGCCAGCTGGGGGCGACATCAACTACCAGTTCCGCGTCAAAGATGCGGGCGGATTACAAGATGTTGCCGCGCTGACGATTGCCGGCCAGACCGGCAACGTCGGTATCGGCACTACGAGTCCGTTAGCCCAACTTACAGTCAGCGGCAATTCTGTAAACGGTCAGTTTACTATGCCTATCAGGAAAGCGCATGAGCCCGTACCGGCTGAGCCACAGCGCATGCAGCCAGCGCACGGTGAAACATCCTGTCGAGATCGTGCCGCCGGTTAAACCGGTAAGTGTATTCGCCGAGGTACCGCGCCAAGTGTTTGTCTTTGACGCCGTGATGGGTGCCGTTGATCCACGACTTGGCGTTGGAGATAAATTTGTGGACCCACGGCAGCCAGCGTCCGCAGAGTTCCGGGTCACCTGAGACCACCTGGTAATCGACGTCGACGTTCTTCAGGTTGCGCAGGCTCGGGCTGCCGTCGGTGTTCACCATGGCGTTTTTCTTCACGCCAGTATCGATAAGTTTTTGGGCATTTTCTTTGGTCTCCTTGCCGACGAGTACTTTGGCAAACCCCGCCTTGCTCTTGAGCTCGCCCTTCTTGTTGATCCAATCTTTGCTCTCGATGGCGACCAATACCTCGCATTGATTGCCGGTTTCACGCTTGCCGAACGTCGCGCCATCCAACTCGACGACGCCTTGGCCGACCTCGTAGCCTTCGTCGCGTTGCTGCAGTGCTGATCGAATTTTTTGCAGCATCGTCCAGACCCGGCCGTAGGATTTCAGCCGCAGATGGCGTTGTAGTTCCATGGCCGATATGCCGCGTTTGCCTTCCATGACATGGAACAGAGCCTTGGTCCAAATCAGCAGGCTCGTTTTGGACGAATCGAAAATCGTCCCGGCGCGGACGCGAGTTTGCTTGGCGCAACCCTTACACGTGCGAATCTCTGGCCGTGACCGGTGCTGGTAAAACAGCTCGCCTTGGCAGCCGCTGCACACGAACTCTTTGCCGCCGAACCGGCACCGCCAGATCAAGTTCCGGGCGGCCTCCTCGGTGCCAATCTCGGCGTAAAAACGCTCTGGCGTGAATGCTTGGTAAAACATGGTAACCCTCCAGAAGGACTGGAATCAGGCTGCCAGCTTTTTATCAAACATGCACTTTCCTGATAGGCATACAGTTTACCGTTGACAACACGGGCGCCAGCAACAACGTCACAATGGCATTGTCTCGTAGCGGCACTAACAAGGCGGTCGTCTCTCTCGCTGGGTCTGCAGGAGCAGTTACGGCGGGGACTGCGACAGACGACCTCGCCATTCGTACGGTGAATCAAAAAATCCTCTTTTCGACCGATGGTGGCACAAGCACCGCAATGACGCTTTTAACAACCGGCAACGTTGGTATAGGAACGACTAACCCGCAACAGCTACTTGATATCAATGCTCCATTTGGGAGAATGCTCTTAGGCGGCAACGGGGCGAATATCTCCTCGAATGCCTACTACAGCGGCGGCTGGAAGTACTCGCAAGCTGGCTACGCGAACGTCGTTTCCACGGGCTCAAGCGCGGTCGGTGACTTTATCGTGTATACGGCAGTCTCTGGCGCCGCCGATGCGGCCGCGACTCTGAGCGACCGATTCCATATTCTCAATAATGGCAACGTCGGTATAGGAACGACGAGTCCAGCCTCAATTCTAAATTTGAGTGGGTCTAGTGGTGCAGGGACGAACTATACGTTCGCCGACTTGGATCAGTATTCGAGCAGTACCACTGCGTTTTCTGGCGTGGTAACTCGGAAGTCTCATCAAAACACGGTTGGGAATACCGCGACGATTGATGGCGAAGTGATAGGCCAATACGGCT
>JAYWBY010000345.1:0-13083 GCA_043781115.1 Pseudomonadota bacterium | reverse complement strand
TTCGACGACGCTGCTTCGTCGGAGGACGACAAGGCCGAAAACAACTACAACGCCGGCGCCGTCTTCGGCGTCGCGTGGAGCCTGCCGAAGACTTCCGGACCGCTCTTTTTCTCGGCGTCTTGGGATTCGCATATCTTCCCTGCCGGCCTCGGCGGCGGCCTCTTTCTCTCAAGCGGGCGGAAGCAAACGATCTCGCTGACCGGCGGGGTGCAGCTCAAATGAAGCACGCCGCGCTGCTCCTATTTTGCCTGCTCGGCCTGGCGCCCAGCGCCTTGGCCGGCACGCTGACGGTGCACGTCGGCCCGCCCGCCGTCGGCTCGGGCGGCCCGAACCCGGTGTCGATCCCGCCGATCAACCCGGTCGAGTACGAAGTCGAATGGATCACACCGTCGGGCTTCGAGTCGAACATCGCCATCACGCCGGGGCTTCTCTTCGGCGTCAGGACGCAGACGGGCGGCGTCTACGTCGGCTTCGGCGGTGGTCTCGTGCTGAGCTCGAACGGTGGCGGCCCGGGCATTTACTCCTCGCTTGGTTGGAACCACGGTCTTTTCAACGCCGAGATCAAACAAGCGATCGGCTGGGACTACAGCCACAACCAAATGGTCAGCCCGTACGCCATCCGCGTCGGCATGAACTTCGACTTTTGAGGCGAGGACTTTCAGATGTACCGCATCAACGGCCAATTGGGGAAACTCGCAACGGCACTGGCCGCTGCGGTCCTTTATCCACTGCTGACCGGCTTCGTCCTCCTCTCGAGCAGCAAGGCGACACTCGACATCTCGGCCGCCAACCCGGTCGTGAACTTCGTCTGGGACGGCAACTCGCCGTCGATCAAGGAAAAGGACAAGTTCAAGGGCGGCAAGTACCAAGACCTGGACGATGACGCCTTTTTTCAGGCGTTGCTGACTGAAGCGATGGCGATCTGGAACGACGTGCCCGATTCGTTCGTGCAAATGGAAGTCGTCCCCGGCACGGCCTCGCTCGATTCGACCGACCATCAAAACAGCATCGTCGTCGAGCACTCGAAGAACATTTCGACGGCGGCCTACGCCAAACCGCAGATCGACGACAACGACTTGACGACGATCAGCGACTGCGACGTCTCGATTAACGACACCTCGACCCCGGCCAAGGACTTGGCCTTCACCATTGCCCATGAGCTCGGCCATTGCTTGGGGCTCGGCCATGCCCATTCGAATTACAACGCGATCATGGGTTATTCGCGGACGGCGCGGGACTTGAAGCTCGGCGCCGACGACGAAGCGGGCGTCATTTATCTTTATCCCGACCCGAACAGCGTCCCCGCGCAGCCGAAGGAAATCATTTGCGGCGTCGTCGGGCAGAGCGGCCCGAGCAAAGGCGCCCAGGTCCTGCTCGCCGCCCTGCTCTTCTCCTTGCCGCTCATGCTCCCAACCTATCGCGCGGTCAAGCGCGCAGTTTGATCGGCGCCGAGGCCGGCACCACGTCGTCGCACTGCCAGGCATGCACCGCCAATCCCTCGATGTTGCGCGAGCGCGCCTCGATTGGGACGAACTTATGGGCGCCAAAACCGCTCACCTGATCGGCGACGGCCTTCAGCTCTTGGCCCATGATGATGATCGGGTAGAGGTTGCCGTCTGTTTGCCTGGCCCTGAGACCTTTGGCCTCGGTTTCCAGGCGCTTCGCCACGCCGGCCACGACGCCAGCGACGGTCACCTTCTTCATGCGCCGGGGCCCGATCAATCCCAGGAGCCCGACGCCGGCGGCAACGCCAATGTCGTAGACGATCGCGCCAGAGCAATCGGCCCTTGCCTCGCGGAAGGTGTCGGTGGCGAGCGTGTGGGCGCAATCGAGAGCCTGCTTCATGACGACGTCGTTGCGGTCGAGGTCGTCGTAAAAGATGACGAAAAGCTCGTCGGCCGTCCACTCGACGATGTAGTTGCCGCTCGGCACGGCGGCGTCGAGCGCCTTGAAGACCAAGATGTAGAACTGCTCGTAGAGCCGGACGATCCCTTCCGGCCCGACGCTCTGGATCAACTTTTGAAAGTCCCGCCAGTCGCAGCACATGCAAGCGACGAAGCGTTCGCGCGGCGCGAACTCCTGTTCGACCCGACCGTCGGACTGGGCCAGCGTCAAATGTCTAGCGACGTGCGGCGGCAAGAACATGCTGAGGTTGCAGTAGCGTTCGAACAAGCTGGCGAAGAAGTCGCGCCGGATGATGAACATCGAAGCAAAACCCATGAAATCCGCGATTAGGATCAGCGCGACGTCTTCGGTCGTCGACGGCCGATGGAACCACACGGCGACGGCCGAGGCGGCGACGAAGGCGTTGAAGAAGTACTGTTCCCGCCAAAAGCGGTGGAGAAAGAGCGAAGCGAAAACGGTGATCAACACCGAACTCATGCTCGCCGACCGGACGACGTATTCCGGGGCAAACGCCATGATCGCCGCATAAGAGGCGGTCAGCAGACAGACGCCGCTCAGGAGAAGCCAGCTGCCGATCAGGCGGCGGCTGAACGTTCCGTCCGTCATGTTCGGGCCGACGACGCGGCGAAACACCAAGAAATTGAAAATGCAAAAGGCCGAGATCGCGAGCTGGATCGCCATGTAGGGCCGCGCGGCGGAGAAGCCGTCGTGAAAAAGCAAATCGACGGGCAAACAGGCGGCGACGATCAAAGCCTCGACGCGGTTACCAAAAAGCCCGTAAGCCAAACGGTTGTGACTCATCCAGTCGCGGCAAAGCCGCGCGATGAGGGGACGCCCGAGACTGTTGAAAAGCCACTGCAAGGATTCGTCACTTTCCATTAGATTGACGCCCCTTGAATCGGATACAAACCAAATGGACATTAATTGAATTCAGCGCCAAAAGGCCCAAAAGCGGCGGGGTAATCATGAGGTTGAACTGGATTTGGGGGCTTGCGGCACTGGCCGCTTGGCAGCCCCTCGCTGCGGCGGAGCCTGATTTCAACGCGCCGGTGCCGCCGAACGGAAGGGCAAACCCTTACGAACTTGGCTCAGCCGAGCTGGCAGCCGCTCGCCGCGCCGGCCTGATTCACGCCTTGCAATACCCCGACATCGAGCGCTCGATGGTGCTGCCCTTTGCCATGATGGACCGCGTTGTCGACGACGCCAATCGCGTGCCGTGGGCGATGCGCCTCTTGACGCAAATGGGTATCACGCGTTTCGGCACGACGTGGGGCGAGCTGTTCGACAAGGTCGGCCTCGTGCCCTACCCCGCAACTGAAGGCGAAGGGCCCTACTACGTTCCCAATGCGGGGCCTGCCGAGCCGGACCGGCCGATGGGAATCTCCGTACGACCAAATGCCGCCGGACTCGACGTCATGTCGATCAGCTGCGCGGCCTGCCATGCTAGGAATCTTTTCGGGCGCTCGGTGCTTGGACTGAACAATTTGGAAACGCGAGCCTCCGAGTTTTTGAACTATGCGACGAAGACGAAAGACGTGCCCATGCCTTTGATTTGGCTCGCGGCGGAAGGCCGGCAAGAAGACTACGCGGCCTTTCGCGCCATGCAGCACCGCTTGCAATATCACGCCGCGAAGAACCAACGCGGTCTCGGCAACGACACGGCGCTTTCCAACACGGCGCTGAGTTTGGCGCGGCGGGGCGATGACCCCTGGGCCGAGATGACGGACGACAGCCTGGCCCATCCCCGGCCCTCGCCTTTC
This sequence comes from Pseudomonadota bacterium, assembly GCA_043781115.1. GTDB lineage: Bacteria > Bdellovibrionota_B > Oligoflexia > Oligoflexales > CAIYRB01 > CAIYRB01. The sequence continues at coordinate 9,418 of JAYWBY010000345.1, read as the reverse complement.
GAGACCACGCCCGCCGACGTCAAACCCGGCGTTTGGTGGAACATGAAATACAAAAATCGCGGCTTCGTCGACGGCTCGATGACGGGCAACGTCGTCATCTCGAATCTGCTGTGGACCGAGATCGGGCTCGGCGTCGACGTCAAGGAATTCGATGCGTGGCTCGACGAAAATCCGACTTTGCTGCGGGACCTGACCGCCGCGGTGTTCGCCGCCGAAGCGCCGCGTTGGACCGACTTCTTCGCCGAGGCCAGCTTCGACGTCCCGGCGGCGAAACGCGGCGAAGGCGTCTTCACGCGCCTCTGCGCCGGGTGTCACGGAACTTACGAAAAAGCCTGGGACGCGCCCAACAGCGCCGGTCTCGCTCTTGGGGATCTCTTGGCGACGACCAAGGTCGTTTATCCCGCGATGACGGTGACACATGCCGTCGGTACCGATCCCTTGCGCTCGGAAATGATGGTGCCCCTGGCCAAGGAGCTGAACCGCCTCGCCTTCACCGCCAAAAGGCGCATCGCCGTCGAGCCGCATCCGGGGCGATACGTGGCTCCACCCTTGGTCGGAATTTGGGCGCGGTGGCCGTATTTCCACAATGCCTCGGTGCCGACGCTTTGCGCGGTGCTGATGCCGGGCGCGGCGCGGCCGACGTCTTTCTACGTGGCGCGGGCGGAGGATGCCGCGCGGGATTTCGACCGGGACTGTGTCGGCTTTCCGGCGGCGGACGACGTCGACGCCCGGTGGCGCCGGCCAGAGCGCTTCTTCGACACGACGGTGGAAGGCCTCGGCAACGGGGGCCACGACGAAGGCATCTTCTTGCGCGACGGCCAGCCGCTCTTTAGCGCCCGGGAGCGGCTCGACTTGTTGGAGTTCCTGAAAACCCTTTAACGGGGTCCAACGCCGCACTTCCGGCAAAGGCGGCGGAGCACGCCGCCGGAGCGGTCGATGGCGCGCGCTGCCGCGCGGCTAAGCCCGAGTTTGGCGGCGAGCCAGTTGAGCGCAGCTAGGTCACCGTAGCTCTCGAGGAGAAAGCCCCAGGCGCCTTCGCCCTCGAGGAGACCACCGGAAGTCAGAACGCGCAGGCGATCGGCCGGCAGGTGGCTCCGCTCGACGCCGAGCTCGGCGACGCCTTCCTCCGAGGCCTGGAACTCTTGCCAAGCAAGGAAACGCAACGCGCCGCCGGTGCGCTGTTCGGCGAACGCCGCCAAACTTTTGCAAAGGCCGCAGTCCCGGTCGAAAAGGACGGTATCGCGCATCATGTGGCTTTGAACCGCCTCTTTATGTTAGACAATTCCTGCTCTATCATTCTACTCGACTGCCTTGCTCCGGTGGTGAAACTGGTAGACACACAGGACTTAAAATCCTGTGGTCCGTAAGGACCGTGCCGGTTCAAGCCCGGCCCGGAGCACCAATCGAGCGGTCATTTCAGCAAGTTAGATCTCGACGATGACCGGCCGGGCAAGTTCGCGAACATCACAGTCGTCGGCCGAGCCGTCTTCCCAGACGACGCAGGCGAAATCGGTCGGCTGGTCCATGGCGATCAACGGGTGATGCCAGACGCCGGGTTTGTACGTAATTCCTTGGGACCCGTTGGCGACGAAGGCGCCGAGCGTCGAGAGGTCCGGTTCGACGTCGCCGAGGCAAACGATGACCAGGTAGCGTTTCGCCGCGCCGAGCGGCACGAAGACTTGGGTCGAGTGTCGGTGCTTTTCAAGAAGTTTGACGGTGAAGCGCTTCTCAGGCGCGACGAGTTGCGGCGTGCAATGGAAGACGCAGAGGTTCGCCTTCGCTCCGGGGCGGGTGTTTTCCAGCGGAGCGAGAAAGTCGAACCGCTCAGCGGTGCCCATGTTTGCCGCCCGAGAGTTGTCTCCAAGACGAGCTGCGATGACGCTGCCGTACTGCTGGTAGGCGCTGACGGTCAGGGGCTTGGCGGTGGTTGTCATGATGCCATTTTAACATGGAGATCTCGGAATAAATTCGGGACACCCGACGTAATCGAAATTCCCTAATTCGATTACGTCGGGTGTCCTGAATTAAACTGAATTAACTGACAGTGAATGAGCCGAAAAACAGGCTAATATTGCTCAAAAATAACGCCCCGAACAAAATGACACCCTACTCGTTTTCGCTATCTTGGCGCATCCTTTACACTTTTTTTGCACGATTGAGGGTTGACCATGGTAGAATTAGGAAGCTATAAGGTGCGGGTCAAAGACATTTCAGCAGTTTTCCCCATATAAGCCGGAAATTGGTCCGGTGTTTCTACTAGGCACCTTAATGCCTATCTATGAGGACCTCGGACATGCGTTTAGCTGCCCTTGCTTGTTGTTTAGTTGGATTTGTCTCCGCCTGCGGACCTAGCCAAGAAGGTTCGTCGAGCCTCGCCGACCGCCACGGCGCTGGCGGCCAAACGTCGGCCGCTTTCCCGACGGGCCCGAACGAGACCGTCACCCCCGGTAAAGTCTGCGATCATCCGGACACCTACCGCTACCCCGAGCACATCGCCTACTGCGAACGCTCGGTCAGCTCCGGCGTCAAGAACGGCGTCATTCATGATTACGACGTGAAGTTCGACTACACGATCGAGAGCATGAACCGCGCCGACTTCAAAATCGACCACTACATCTCGCTCTGCATGGGCGGCAGCAACGACGCGTCGAACCTCTGGCCGCAACACAAGAGCGTTTATGCCGTCACCGATCCCTTGGAAGGCAAACTCTGCCAACTGATGTCGCTCGGCAAGCTCACCCAAGCGGAAGCGATCCAGATGATCAAAACCGCTAAGAATCACCTCGAACAAGCGCCCGGCATCGACCACGACTTGGACGCGCGGCTCGCTCGGCACTAAGAATTTCTTCAATCAAGCAAGGGCGGGCTCCTCTGGGCCCGCCCTTGCTCTTTTTTGCCTTAGCGCCACGAAGTGGGCTAAAGTCTTCCGATCACTCAAAGCCAGGAGACAGCCCATGGGTAAGCTCAAAATCGTGGCGTTAGGACTCATGCTCGCCGGTTTCGCCGCGGCGCCGAACGCCTTGGCGTTGACCAAGTGGGAATGCGTCAAAGACGGCAAGCACCTCAGCGTCAAAGGGAAGCCTAAGGCGAAGAAGAAGGCCTGCGAAGCCAAGGGCGGCACCTGGCAAGAGGCGACGTCGCCGCCGGCCGAAGCCGCGGCGCCAGCTGCGCCCGCCGCTCCCGCTCCGGATGCTGGCGGCAGCGGCGGCGGCTGGTGATCACCAACGAATGATCGCCGAGCCCCAAGTGAAGCCGGCGCCGAAGGAGGCCATGCACACGATTTGGCCTTCTTTCAGGCGTCCGGCGCGCACGCATTCGTCGAGGCACATCGGGATCGACGCGGCGGAGCAGTTCCCGTACTTGTCGATGTTGTTGTAGGTCTTTTCCATCGGCTGGTCGAGATGCTTCATCACCGCTTCGTTGATGCGCAAATTGGCCTGATGGAAGAGGAAGAGATCGACGTCGCCCGGCTGCAGGTGGTTCTTCGCCAACGCCTCGCCGACCGCTTCCGGCATGCGGGTGACGGCGTGCTTGAAGACGAGCTTGCCCTCCATGACCGGAAAGTGGAGGGAGTCGTCGATGTTCTGTTTGGTGATGAACGGCCATTGGCGCGTGCCGGGGAATTCGATCTTCAGTTGATCGCGGAAAGCGCCGTCAGCGTGCAGGTGCACCGACATGATGCCACGCTCCGGGCTCTTGCTTGCTTCGAGGATGACGGCGCCGGCGCCGTCCCCGAAGAGTACGGCGACGTCCCGTCCTGCCGTCGTCAAATTGAGCGCCCGCGAGTGCGCCTCGGCGCCGACGACGAGAACGCGCTCGGCTTGACCTGCCGCGACGTAGAGCTGACCGATATCGAGACCATATAGGAAGCCCGAGCACTGGTTGCGGACGTCCAAGCAAGCGACCTGGCGGGCTTTGAGCTTGTCTTGGAGGAAAACCGCCGAGCCCGGGAAATAGTAGTCCGGCGACAGCGTCGCGAAAACGATCAAGTCCAGGTCCTTGGCTTCGATGCCGGCCATCGCCATGGCTTTATTCGCGGCTTCCACGGCCATGTCGGAAGGCCCGACGCCGGGCTTGGCGAAGCGGCGCTCTTTGATGCCACTGCGCTGCTGGATCCACTCGTCCGAGGTATCCATCATCTTTTCGAGGTCTTTGTTCGTATAGACGTCAGGCGGGACGTACATGCCAGTGCCGGTGATCCGGGCGCGCCGCAAAGTCCGCATGAGCAACTCCTCAGGAGGGTGGAGCAGGGAAATTCTGTACAATTTTAATCATTAGTATAGAAGACCCGGGCCCCGCCAGCTTAATATTCCCCTCATGTTGACTCGCCCTATCCATTGGACACTCTTGCTTCTTGCGGCATTCGCCGTGGCCGGCTGCCCGCGAGCCAAGCCCAAGCTCGCGGACCTGACCAACCACCAAGTGAAGCGCCTGGACTTCTGGAAACAGCAGCAGGAGGTCCCCCTCGCCGACCGCATTTTCGAGGCGCCGCCCGAGCTCCTCGACTACATGGACTTAGACAACCGGTTCAACGGATATTCCGGCACCCCGAAGCACGCCCCTCTGGCGCCAGCACTTAAAGCCGAAATTTCTCATTCTCTCGCGGGGCTGCCGCCGGAGCTGAGAAGACTTCTCGACACCAAGCTCCTCGGCATCTTCGTCGTCTCGGGCCTCGGCAGCTCGGCCTACACCGACTATGTGCGCAACGACAAGAAGCAGCCCAAGGCGGCGTTCGTCGTGCTCGACGTCGACGCCATGAGCCGCAACGCCAACGACTGGATCACTTGGAAGGAGAATTCGCCGTTCATCCCCGACCCGTCGATGCGGCTGGAATTTACCATCGAAAAGCCCGAGGAAAACAACCGAGAGAAAGCCCTCGAGTACGTGCTGGTGCACGAGTTCGGCCACGTCCTGGCCTTCGACTCCGACGTCCACCCGCTCTGGAGCTTGCCGCCAAAACGGGTCGACGTCGAAGACTATCCGTTCATGTACCTTTCTTGGACCGTGCGCGAGGACGAGTTTCGGCGGCGCATTGAAGGGACTTTTCCCTTACCCGGCGCGCTAGTCTTTTACAAGCCGTCCGACGAGCGACCGAGCGCGACGCGCATGCCGGAATATTATGACTGGCTGGCGAAGACGAGCTTCCCGAGTCTCTACGGCGCTACGAATCCGTATGACGACTTCGCGGAGTCGCTCGTCACCTATGTGCACGCCGTGCTCCTGAAGAAGCCTTACGAGATCAAGGTTTTCAAAGACGGGAAACTCGAACGGACGGTCGGCGCGTGTTGGAGCGAGCCGCGCTGCGCTAAAAAACGGATCTTGCTGGAGGAGTTTCTCCACATCAAATGATGGTCCTCCCCTTCAACTTTCCCGTCGTTTTTTCCGTTGGTCCGTGGCATTTGCCCGCGCATTTCGTTTTTGACCTCTTGGCGTATTCCGTCGGCTTTCACTTGTATCGTTTGACGCGAAGCCCGAGCTTTTTGACGGCGAGGCAAGCTGCTTTGGTCTTAGTCGGCGCCGTCATCGGCGGCTTGCTCGGCGCGCGCTTGGTGTTGGCGTACGCGGCGGGCAAAAGCATCGTCGGCGGCATCCTCGGGGGCACTCTTGGCGTCGAGTTAGCGAAGAAGGCGGCTCGGGTCACGGAACGGACGGGGGACGAAGTCACTTTCCCCTTGCTGCTGGGGCTCGCAATCGGTCGTGTCGGCTGCTTTCTGGCGGGTCTTACCGATCAAACGCACGGCGTGCCGACGGATTTGCCGTGGGGCATCGACTTCGGCGACGGGGTCCTCCGCCACCCGGTGCAACTTTACGAAATCGCCTTCCTTGGCATCTTGGCTCTGGCGCTGGTCTTGCGCAAGCGTCGCCCTTGGCGCCAAGGCGATCTTTACCGGGGAGCCGTGGTCGCTTACTTGTCGTTTCGCTTTTTCGTCGATTTCTTGAAGCCGTTTCCGCTGGCGTTCGCGTTCGGACTTACCGGCATCCAAGTGGCTTGCGCCTTCGGCGTAGCTTTCTACGCGAAGGGAGCCTTGCGACTCCTCGGGCGGCGCCTCGTGAAGTTAGTGGCGTGGCAATCCGGCATCGTCGGTGTCGCCGTCGCCTCGTGGGGCTGCGTCGGCTGGCTGTCTGCCGTCGTGCTGAACTCGACGCTCGAACGCAGCGACCTCTGGCTCGTTGAATTCGACCTGACCAAACCAGGTGAGACGGGGCTCGAAGTGTTCAAGACGGCGCGGAGCCGGCTCGGCACCGACAACGCGTTGCCGGACGGAGTCGCGATAAAACTCGACGGCACGCCGCTGGCGCCCGTCGGCAAGCGCCTCGGAGCGACCACGAGCCGGAAGCCTCGGCACACGGTGACGTTCGAACCCGGCTTCGGGGCCGCCTATGTCCTGCCGGTGAGATTGCCGCTCCCCCTAAGCGCCGTGTCATTCAAGAAGAGCAAAAAAAATCATTCGGGGAGCAGCGACTATCTGCTCACTTACACGACGAAGCCTGGCACCGGAGAGCGCGACCTTTCCTACGACGTGTTCATCAGGGACGGCGACGAAGAATCGCCGGCTTTCGCCCGAGAACTAGGCGCCAGAACTCGCGGAGGCGCCGGATTTCTCATCCCCGTTGCTCCGGGCCAAGTCATTTGCGTCGCCGCGAACCCGTTCATCCGCGACCATGACCACGCGACGCACTTCGGGGTCTTCCTCCGCGTCCGGGTCATTTTATGGTGTGGTAAACCCGAGACCTAACCAAGTGACGCGGTCAGGGAGCGGGCCGCCGCGTGCGATGTTCACCGTGCCGGCCGCGCCTTGCTCGAACTCCTTGCCGTGGGACGCCATGACGAAGAAGCCGCTTTTCGTCGTGAAAAAGACGACGGCCATGAGGCGCTCCGCGTTCGTATTGTAGGCGGTCCGGCGGTCGATCGTGTTGACGACGCTGGCATAGTCGCCGAGAACGCCGATGCTCGTCGCCGTCGTCGAGGACGAGAGAAAGCTGACGAAGTGCTCGGCGCCGAGGCCGAACCACCCGAAGCGCTGGCGCGTGAAGTGCGGCTGGTGACCGACCTCGTAGCTGAAGACGCCGAAGAACGGGCCGTTTTCCATCCAATTGCCGGAATGAAGTTGCCAAGTGATGCCGAGGTCCTTGTCGGGTAAGGCGATCGTCGGGCCACCGGTCATTTCCGGACGGTAGGCGAAGGGCGACGGATTCGCCGACGCTTCGCCACGCGCATCGACCAGCGCGAAGAGTGCCAGAAGGCCGAGCGAAACTGAGCGAGACCTTAGAATTGCAACACCCCGAACAAACCAGACGCGGCGACAATCAGCCAAAGGAGAAGGCCGTGGACGAAGGGCCGCGGCCCGGTCTTCTTCAACGTTTCGCGCGTCAGATTGCCGCCGATCAAGAAGAGCGTCAGGACCAAGCCCCGGCGCGCGACGAAAGTGATCGTCGGCGCCAAGGGCCGGAGCGGAACCACCCAGGTCATGAGCGCCGCCATCAAGACGAAGCCCAGGATGAACCAAGGGCGTTTGGCTTTGCCCTTCGCGGCGCCTTCCGGCCGTTTCCATACCGCGCCGAGGACGAGCGTCATCGGCACGATCCAGAGGGCGCGGGCGAGCTTCACCGTCGTCGCGATCTTCAACGACTCCTCACCGTAGCTCAGCGCCGCGCCGACGACGGAACTGGTGTCGTGAATCGCCAGCGCGGCCCAATAGCCGAACTGTGACTGACTCAAGTGGACGGCGGTGCCGATCCAGGGAAAGATCCAGAGCGCCATGGCGTTCAGCATGAAGACCGTAGCCATCGCGACCGCGACGGCCGACGCCTCGGCGCCGATGGCGACGGCGGTGGCGGCGATGGCGCTCCCGCCACAGATTGCGGTGCCGGCGGCAATCAACACGGCCACCTGGCGTTCGACCTTTAAAAAACGCCCAAGGCCCAAGCCGACGAGCAGCGTCCCGGCAATGGTCAGCAGCGTCATGCCGAAGCCTTGCATGCCGACGCGCGCCACTTCCATCAAGTCCATGCCGGCGCCAAGGCCGATGACGCAGTAGGAAAGGAGTTTCGGTGTGATCTTGGGCGTCACCGCACGGTAGGGATTGCCCAAGGTCAGCGCGAAGGCCAGGCCGGCGAGCAACGCCGCGCCCGAGGAAACCCAAGGGTGGAGCGTCGCGGCCGCCAACAGTATGAAAGCCAAGCAATGAAACTGGTGTTTCATCACGGGATGCAGATGTCTCCGCCGTACGTGCGGCAGCTGCCGTCGCTGTAGCGTTCGATGCAGTTTTGGCGGCACGCGGCGTTGCGGCCGCAGTGGTCGGCGCCGTAATCGCGACAGCTGCCGTCGGTGTAACGCGCGGTGCAGTTCGCGACGCAGTTCAGCGGCTGCTCGCCGCAGGCGTCGGCATCGTAAGTGCGGCAGGTGCCATCGGTGTAGCGCGCCGAGCAGTTGGCGACGCAGACCGGGTGGCGACCGCAGTAGTCGGGTCCGTAGGTGCGGCAGGTGCCGTCGCTATAGTGCGCCGTGCAGTTCAAGACGCAGGTTTCTTGGCCACCGTCGCAGTAGTCGTGGTTTGCCTGAACGACGCGCTCGAACTCGGCGACGGTGCTGACGCAGCGCTGCGAGCAGGAGGTTTCGCACTCGTGGGCAAAGAGACTCGGGGCTAAGACGAACGAACAAAGGATCAGAACGAAATGAAGGTATTTCATGGAGTTCCTTTCGAAAGGGACGACGGTTTGATTCAAGCCGAGTATAGCCTGGCTGCGCCGCTTGGCAAGAGCGCCCTCTGGTCAGTGCGCCAAAGCCTTGGACGCCTTGCCCAGCCCGTGATAGCGGGCAATGGCGGCGGCCAGCGAGGCGCCCATTTCGTGCATGTCCTCGGGCTTGATCCAACGCCGGGAACGCCCGGCGCGGCCATAGGTCGATTCGATGGAAAGCGCCATGACGTCGTCTCGGTAGTTCTTCCACCACCAGGTTTCCGGCACGGCTTTGGCGAGAAAGGCGCGTGAACCATCGGTAGCCGGCGGATTGAACCAGGCGCGGCCTTGGGCCAAGCAAAAGGCGTCGATGAAGCGGCGCTGCTTGCCGTATAGGCTTGCTTCGACGGGCGCATAGCCCCTCGCCTCAGGGCCGAAATGCGGGAAGAAAAAGACGTTGTCCTCGGGCTCGCCGGCCGACGAGTGGAGGTTCAAAGCGATGGTCACGGGGGCCTTCCCCTGCTGCCGCCGGCGGACCAAGTCATGGAGAAGACGCACTTCGTCAGGCACGCGGTCCTCGTCGAGCTCGAGCGGTGACGCCTCAGACGTGTACCACTTGCCTTCGAGATTGATGCCGCGCGGGTTGACGCGGTTGTTGCCGACAAAGACGCCGTCGACGTTGAACATCGGCACGATGACGAACTCGAGGCGGTCGCGCATCTGGGCGGCGAGCGGCGCG
>JAYWBY010000344.1:0-1661 GCA_043781115.1 Pseudomonadota bacterium | reverse complement strand
CATCTCTATCTAGGTCAATCGCTACGGCTCCGACCGGGCCGCTGGCGTCCGCGAGGTCGAACGTCGGTGCCTTTTTGGATAGATCCTCCCATCCGTTTGGGCTTGCTCGGAAGGCTTTTCTAATTCCATGTTTCGCCGACGAGACTAGGAGGTCTTTGCATCCATCGCCGTCGAGGTCCATCTCGAGGAATGCCGCTGCAGGCAGATCTACCGGCAACAAAAGATCGAATTTTGGAAGGACCTCCCAACCATTCGCAGTCAAACGATGGGCACGCCAAACTCCGTTTACAACAGTAAGCAGCTCTGGCTTGCCATCGCAGTCAACGTCCATCACTCGGCTGCCCTGGACTAGATTTGGGGGCACGAGGTTGGCTTCCACTTTCCAGCCAGTGCCAGTGTTTCGCACGAACCCCTTGCTTTCAGGTCGCTGATAAAGCAGGTCCGGAAGGTTCGTGCCAGAAAAGTTTCCAGTGACTACTTGAGCCACTCGCTGACCTTTTTCGCTTAGCGCGAACGGCAGTTGATATCCGGCGGTGGACTCCCAGCCGTCTTTCCCGGCCAAGTACGCGCTGCGTACAAATGTCCCAGCAGAGTCCACTTGACTTTGAAGGAGATCGATGCGGCCGTCACCGTTCAAATCCAATACCAGCGCGCCAAGATCAGCCCCGCCCTCTGACACAAAGGCGAAAGGAGGCTTATATTGCTCGAGCCGTTCCCATGTGCCGCCGGTGTTACGGTAGGCGAAGGCCTCCGCTTTGCCGTCAATCTGTGCGGAAAACAGCAGATCCGGAAGAGCAGGAGTTGCTGACGAGAAGTGGCCGAACCGAAACCCACCCGAGAAATTTTCAGCCTCCGCCAGAACGGCAACCGGAACCTGAAAGTTGGCTGGCGCCCAAGCAACGGTTGGTAAGGAATACGAGAACTGGGTGGGTTCTAGCTCGCGTCCGTCATCTCCAAAATGCCGGACTCTGGTGAGAACATAACGACTGAGCGTAGGCCTCTCTTCGTAGTCGAACTGGTAGCTGCCCGTGACGCGCCAGGCATCCGTAGGCCCTGCGCTCGGAGCTTTGGTCACCTTTGTGCTGATGCCCTTCAGCAGTGCCGTGCGCCGAAGCAGTCGACCGGCCAGATACCCCTCCAACGGACGCGTTGCGGTGTCGTACGCGAAGTCAATGCTTGCGTAAGGTAGGCGATCAGTGGCTACGGCGCCATCAGCGCTTCTCGTTTCATGGCCCGTGTACCGTACGCTCGACAGAGTTTGCTCGCCGAGTCCGTTCTGCAAATATCGGAACTCGATGTAGTTGCCGGTTGAATCAACTATCCGGCTAACCATCCAACGCAATGCAGCGCCGTCACTAGTGCGAACCGTACTGTTGTTTGAGCCGTCAAAATACAGCGTCAAGCCACCTTTCGTCTGAACAACGAACTTTGCAGAATTAAGAGCAACACCGGTCGTCTTCACGCGCGTGACATCGTCTAGCTCCTTCCGGTATTCAATGCGCGACGATGCGCCAGTGCCCACCTGCGACACTTTGACGAGCTTTTGCCCATCGAGAAGCAGACTGTCGCTGTCGGCGAGCTTGACACCCTGAATCGAGCCGTCCGAGTAGAGCGTCCGTGGCCCCCGCGTGATTACCGACGCACCGGTGACTGTCCACCCG
>JAYWBY010000343.1:0-1661 GCA_043781115.1 Pseudomonadota bacterium | reverse complement strand
GCGCCGGCGCGCCAAGCTCAAGATCCCGAGAGTCGACGCGACCCCCGTCATCCCGGCGCGCGAAGCCCCGCACCTCGGCGGCGGCACCAGTCGCATGGGTCTCGGTGGCGGCGTTTTGTCGGCGGCTGGTAGCGCTGAGTCCCTGGTCCAAGGCGAGTGGCGTCCAGCGCTTCACGATCTCGGCTCGCCCTCGTATGGGTATTCCGACGGGCTGGCCATCACCTTTTTGGACTCGGTTTTCCGCTATTTGCCTAAGCGGCAACGGCTTTACTTCCAGCGATTCGACGTCTTGACGATCTTTTCGATTCCGCATTCAGAACGCATCACCTCGCCAGTGGCGTGGACGCTGGAGCTAGGAGCGGAGAACCTCGGCGCTTGCACGAACATCGGGTTTGGCTGCTTTCGCGAGCATTTCCGCGGTGGCTACGGACCCGTGGCCAACGTCGGATCCGGCACGGTCTATGCGATGGCAAAGGCGGAGATAGGATTCTCCGGCGAGTCCGCGTTCCAGAATTTCGGCGGGCTGTTGGCTAACGCCGGCATCATTTGGCCGGCTACTCCGGAGGTGAATTTTACGTTCGACGCGACTAAGGGGCGGCGTTTCGGGGCCGAACGCGGCGTCGAAGATTGGTCAAACCTCCGAGTCGTGGCGGCCGCCCTGCTGAATAGCGAATGGGAATTGCGGCTCGCGCTTGAAAAACAGGGCGACCTTGCCTCGGCACTCACCTCGGCCTACTACTCGTTTTGAAGATAAAAACGGCCAAAAAACTTCAGCTATTTATATAATAATGCAATAAAAACAATATGTTAAAATTTTGACTAAAGTTTTTTAGTCGTTTTTCCGAAAAGCAGTCATGTGCGGAAGGGACGACAATCGAGGACCGCTGCGATGACTACCGGGGCGCCGCCGTGCAAAGGCTCTTTTTGACCGACAAGGCTTCTTGGCAATTCTTAAGGTGGCAGATCCAAGTCGAGCATCGGCCGTACGGCGCGCTTTCGGGCGACTGGTTCCAAGTCTACGTGCCAACGGAAGGCGAACACTTTGCGGTCGTGGCGCTAGGGGACGTCGTCGGCAAAGGCGCCAGCGCCGCGCTGATCACCGCCGCCATCGCCGCCATTTGGCAGGATGCGACGGAAGAGTGGGACAAAGGACGCATCGAGTTGCACGATTTCCTTCGTCGCTTGGACAAAGTCATCGAGCAGTCGTTTCGCCGGCACCAGTATTCGACGCTTTCGTCGCGATTCTGCTGCCCGACGAGGCGTTACTCGTGTCGTGTGGTTCGCCGAACTGGCTGGCCGTTGCTTCGACTTGGCCTTCCAGCATCGTGCGGTTGAAGGTCGGTCCCCCGCTCGGGTTGTCGAGCGCGACCGAATTCGCGAAGCTTGCGGTGACCCACGTTCCGGCGCCGGGAGAAGTTCTGTTTGCCTATACCGACGGCTTGATCGACGGGACGCGGGCGAGAGAGAATTTTCGTGGTCGATTGGCGGAGGTCGGCAAGGCGGGAAGACGCGACCTGGAAGCGCTGTCGGGCATCGTTTGGGCCAAACCACCGACGGAATTTCGGCCGCTGGCCGATGACGCGACGGTGGTATTTTTGCGTTATGAATGAGAGCTGCGTGTCGTCCAGAACCTATTCTTTCAGGCCAGCTAAAACCACTTC
>JAYWBY010000342.1:0-1665 GCA_043781115.1 Pseudomonadota bacterium | reverse complement strand
AGACCTAGACGTACTTCCTATGGGTGATCTGACCAGTCAAAGGTGACGAGTCGATCATCGCCGATGTCTGGCGACAAGGGCGGCTAGCTCGCCCCGGGCCGGCAGGTCCTTGCCGATTTGCGCGTCGAAGAGCGCCGCGGTCGTCGCGCCGACGGCGACGTCGCTCGCCAACGCTAGCGGCAGCGACGGGGCGAGTTGCCGAAGTCGCCGCGCGACGTCCTCGCCGTCTTCCGCCGATGCGCTGCCGAAGTAGTAATCCGAGACGACGAGCGATAACTGGTCAAGCCAAGCTGGACCCTCCGCCGCCAGCTTTGCCCAAAAATCCTCAGGCCGCGCGAATACTTCCACCGTCCACCCGCCGCCCAAGTCCCTCCAGGCTTCGCGGACGAAAACGTCGTCGTCGATGACCGCGAGGCGCGGCGCGTCGGGCATCGTCGGAGGCGGAAGGGAGAAGGGAGCGTCGTCGCCGTCCGCGACTGGCATGAGTTCGGCCGCCAGCCTCGGGAGGTTGGTTTTCGGCGCGACCGCGACGCTCGCCGCGGGCAACGGCAAAGACAGGATGAACTCCGTGCCTTCGCCGGCGACCGAATTGCAGCTAATGCGGCCGCCTTCGGCCTCGACGAATTTTTTCACAATGACTAGGCCTAGGCCCGTCCCCTGGCTTTTGTGCTTGGTGAAAAACGGCTCGAATATTTGGGCGCGGTCGGCGGCGGCAATGAAGGAGCCCGAGTTCCAGAGGCAAAGCCGCACTTCGCGGCGGCCGTCCTCGTTTTTCAAGGTCGAGCTGAAGCGCAACGTACCGTCCGCTGGCATGGCTTGGACGGCGTTCTCGATTAGATTCAGGCAGACGCGCAAGAACCGCCTTCCGTCGGCCTCGATCTGATCCGGCGCTTCCAGCGAGAACGCCAGCTTGATGCCGGGGCGGTCGTTCAGTTCGAACGCTCTCCTGAGCGCTTCGACGAGCGTCGCGGCGATACTCACGGGACCGCGCTGGAGCGACGGGGCGGCGCCGACGTCCATGACGTCGGAGAGCATCGCATTGGTCTCCGCCAAGGCTCTTTCGACCTCGGCGCGAAGCCGCGCCGCCGCCGGCGTTGCGCCTCCCGAGGCAATGGCTTTCGGGAAAGCGGCCAAACCGCGCAGCAGCATCTGATAAGGCTTGCGAACGTCGTGGGCCAGCATTTGCGTGACGCGGGCGATGGCTTCGTATTCGCGGGCGCGCGCCTCGGTCTCGACGCGTTTGACGCGTTCAGCCAGGTAGCGGCGATACGAAATCACCAGGTCGAAAATCAAAAACACGCAGAAACCGGTCATCCCGACCTCGGCGATCACTTCGATGAACGACACGCCGAATTGCTGGTGGATGAACAAGTCGACGACCCGCGCGAAGGCCAGGAGTAAGCAAAAACTAGTGACGAAGGCCAGGCGCCGAGGGTAATCGGCGACGACACGCTGCACCGGTCGGGCGATGCCTAGTGCGCCGATGCCGCCGTAAAGCGCGATCTGGCTCCAGGCCGGGAAGTAAAACGAGAGGAGCGCCGGGTGGACGACGCCGCGCGGCAGCATCTCCAGCAGCGCGTAAAGCGCCATCGCCGCGAGGTAGAAAAAGGCCGGCTTCAGCCGCCCAAGCCGTGTTTCGGTGAACGCCCACGCAAAGCAGGCGAA
>JAYWBY010000341.1:0-4933 GCA_043781115.1 Pseudomonadota bacterium | reverse complement strand
ACCGCTTCGCCGTAGCTCATCCACACGTCCAAGTTGGCGAAGACGTAACCCTTCTCCGTGCCGCTTGCGACCTTGAAAATCTCCACGACGTTGTTGTTCGGAAGCATGAAGGCACCTTGCAACTCGCCGGCGCCACCGGAGCGGGCGACGACGTTGACGGTTAACCGCCGACCGACTTTGCGCATCATGTCGAGGAGAGTCTGATCCTCGATGACGGTCATGCGTTTTTTCCCGCGCGCCCGAAAGGTGACGGTGTGGAATTCTGGTTTTTTCGCGGCGTCGGCCATAGGGATTTATCGGCAAAACCACGGGCTTCCTGAAAGGCGGGAGCACGAATTAAATGGCAACGATTTCAAATCGTTACTAGAACTAATCAGGGGACGAGCAACGAAACGTAGCGCTCGGGGCACTCGATATGGGGGTTGTGGCCGACGTCGTCCAAGATCTCAAGGCGAGCGCCAGGAATCAGTTTGGCGAGGCGCTGGGAGTTCTCGGCGGGGATGAGCGGATCGGTAGCACCTGAAATGACGGTGGTAGGCAGGCGCAACGCCGGCAAACGCCGGCCGGAGTCGAAGGCGCGGAAGGCGACGATTTGGCCGCGCATGACGTGACGCGGCGTCAGGTGCCGGGACTGTTCGGCGAAGATCTCTTTCAACTCGGGCATCAAGCGGGCCGTGGTGGCCTTGCCCATGCACAGTTCCCAGCCCGAAACAAAGAAATCGAGCAGCTCGGTCCCTTGGGGATTGGCGAGCGCCTTTAATATTTCGGCGCCGGGCGAGACGAAATTGGCTCCCCCGGCTGTCGAACTGACGATGTGCAAGCTGGTGAAGCGGGACGGGGCCGTCAAAGCCATTTCTTGCGCAATGCAACCGCCGAGGCTGTAACCGACTAGGTGAACGGAGGTCAATGCTAGCGCGTCCAAAACGTCAAAGGCGTCGCGCGCCAGTTCGGGGACCGCGTAAGCCGCGTCCGAATCTGGTTTCACGCTTTGGCCCGTCCCGCGATTGTCTATGATCACGAACGCGCAACGCTCGGCCAAGACGCTCAAGAAGCGTTCCCCCCAACTCGCCAGGCCGCTGGCATATCCCATGACCAGCAACAATGTCGGTTTCCCCGGGTTCGCCTGGAATTCGTAATAGATGCCGCGAGTCGTGCGGCCGCTGGTTCGAGCCACTGGTAAGTTCCCGTCGAAGTTCGGATCCAAGCGTAGACGACCCTGAAAAGCCTGTAAAGTTCACCTAGGCAAAGGCTGCCGATTGAGCCTCGAGACATCGTCGCCGATAGCGCTAACATGAGATTTTGGACGAAGAATTCCCAGCGGCCGACGTGGTTCAAAGAACCGCATGTCGGCCTTCGCAAGAGCGCGCTGCTCGCCGTGGCGTGTTTTGGCGTCTTGACGGCACTCCGGCAAAACGACCTGCTGCGCCGGCTTGCCGACGAAAGCGCGGAAGTCGTGGTGTTTTCAGCCCGGACGGTGCTCGGCCAAGTGCCGCCCCTTTCGTCGCAACTCAAACTTGTGGTCTTCGACGACAAGACGATGGCGACTCGCAAGGCGGCGCATTTGTCGGGTGATGAATGGGCGAAGCTCATTCAAACCCTCGCCGCCGAGCATCCGGCCGCGATCGTCATCGACCAAGTGTTCGGGGTGCCCTTTAGCAAAGCGGAAGTTGCTGCCATTACCATAGCCGCAGCCTCGGGCGTGCCCGTCATCGCCGGCTCCTTCCAGTCGCCAGCGATTCTCCCGGGACGTGAAGCCCTCATCCCTCGCGCGGAACATCACGAGGCCGAGATCATCAAAGACCCCGAAGCCCAACCGAAGTGGTTGAGATTCGACGCCGCCCCCATCTACGGCCCGGATCCCTCGTTAGAACCGGCATTCGCCCACGTCGGCCACCTGATGCTCGACGGCTACAAGGTCCATCCGTTTCTAGGCTCGGCGCCGGACACACTGGTCCCGCTGGCCCCGTTTTACGTCGGAGGCGGCGTCGCCATCACCAAAGATGGACTCTTCGTCAACTGGCGTTCAGTGCCGGTGGACGCCGACGGCAAGATCACGCCGAATTTCCGCGGGTTCTCGGCCTTCGCCAACAACATCTTGACGGTCCAGCGCGTCATTAGTGACTCGACGCACGGCAAACTCGCCGAGCACGTCAAAGGCGGCGACGTCATCTTCGTCATTCCGGAATTCTTCACGGGTAGTACGGATTTCAAGGATACGCCGGTCGGTACCGAGGCCGGCGGCTTGGTCATGGCGGCCTTGATCAACAGCGTCATGACGGGAGACTGGCTGACGCCGATGGGCCGCGACTGGCCATTCGCGCTGTTTGGCGCGGCGCTGGGCGTGCTGATCGCGATGACACTTAGCAACTTCAGGTTTTGGCTGACGCTCTTGGCATCGGTGCTTGGGCTGGCCGCCTTAGGCATCGCGGCGTTCGTCTATCAAGGCCTGATCGTGCCTTGGCACGTCGCCATGGTTTCGACCGGCGTGACCGCTTGTATCCTCGCCGCCGAGAAACTGCGAATAGCCGAGCTGAAGGCGCAAGCACTGCGTGCCGCCTTTGCCAAGATGATGGCGCCGCATGCCTTGAAGAAATTAATGCTCGACCCCGGCAGTGTCGAGCTCGAGCCGGCGCAACGTGTCGTCACGATCCTCTTCATCGACATCGTCGGCTTCTCGCTCAGGTCCGAGGAGCAGGAGGCCGCCGTGGTCTTCCGCGACTTGAAAGAGCAGATCGGGGTCATGACGACATCGGTCCACGCGCATGGAGGCGTCGTGGACAAGACACTAGGCGACGGCATTTTGGCGTTCTTCGGCTACCGGTACGATGGGTCCCCGACCGATCCCGATCACGCCGACAGGGCGGTACGTTGTGCCATCGACATCCAAAGGCGGATGATGGTGCGGAACCACGAGTCGGCGGCGAAGGGCCAAGGCGTCAGCCCGGTGCGGATTGGCATCAACTCGGAAGCGGTGTTCATCGGCAACCTTGGCGACCAGGACCGGCTCGACTTCACTTTGATCGGCCACGGCGTCAACTTCGCCAAACGCTTGGAAGAGGCGTGCGAAATTTACCGCATCATGCTCAGCGAAACTACCCATCGGATGCTCTTGACCGCCGTGGTGTCGAAGGACCGGCTGCGTCAACGGATGATCATGGTTAAACATCACGCGGCGCCGCTCTCGGCGTTGGAGCTCGACCCGTTCTTTGACGACCCGAAAACCCTAGCCGTGGGTCTGGAAGAGTACCGCGTCAGCATCGGCGTGAAGAAGGCCGAGGAACGCGTCGAGGTGCCGCGGCACTTCTCGCTCCGCTTCCAAAGCAAATATGGGGCTGGCGAAGTGGCCGACCTTTCGCTGTCGGGCTTGTCCGTGAAACTGGCGACCTATTTGGCTCGCGGTATGGAGATCGAATTCCACCTGGATAGCGAGGACGGCAGTTTGGCGCGGGAGCTGGCGGCCGCGCAGCTCAGCCCCTTGGTAGGTCAGGTTCGTTGGGGCGCGCCGGCTGGAGACTCGTTCATGCACGGAGTCGTCATCAAGAACTTGTCGCAGGTCCAAAAGGCTGCACTCTTCCGCATCGTCACGTCGGAGACGCACGGCGTCAAATTGAGCGCAGCTTGAGTCTCAATGCGCCAAGCCGCTGATCGTCGTCTTGACGCCGCCGACGCGAAGGTTCGCTTGAACCTCAAGGCAAATGCTTTTGGCCGCAGGGAGTACGTCGCCGACCAAGATCGTGCCGTCGAAGGTCCCGGCATTGCATTCGCACTCCGCTTCGGTGAATGGTACCGGAGCTCGCTGCGAAGTGTCGCATGAGCCATTGACCTCGGCGACGACGTTGGTTTTGAAGTTGGTGACCTTAGCGCCGGTGACTTCTGTCCATTTGACGGGAATTGGGCTGGTGGACGTGGCGTTTTGCGGGTTGAAACAGACGTCGAACTCCCGGCCGTCCGGAACGACGTTATAGGAACAGACGAAGTCGGCGTACCGAGGCTGCGTGCTGTAAACTCGCGCCGGCAAGTAGAGGTTGCTGCGAGTCGAAAGCGTCGCCGAAGAGCCGCCGACAAAGGTCGCCTCGAGCTCGATGCCAAAGGGGACCTGCGCGCCGACCGGCGCCAGACCGCTGCCGGTCACCGTCACGTGCAGAGTTTGGGAGTCGCTCGTGTCGATCTGGTCATCGCCGGCGCTGGCGTAGAGATCAATGGCGCCGCCCGTCAACTTGGCGGCCGAAACGGCTTTGATCTTCGTCGATTCAACCTGGCCGTTGCGATATGCCAGGCAGTCGAAGGCGGCGCTACCTGCCGTCGCCGATGCGTAGTTACAGGTAAGGTAGGCGCCGGCTATGTTTTGCGGTTCGACGGCGTCGCCAGGGTCGGTGGTGTTGTCTGGTCCGTCGGTCGCGGTGCTGTTGCCCAGCGGTTGGTTTGAATTTCCGCCCGAACTTTCGTCCTTCTTCGCTGGCGAATGGCTGGAGCCGGAGCGGCCCGACGACAGATTCGCCGCCGCGCAGGCAACGAGGCCTTGGCCAAGAGCTAGAGTAAGTGTCAGGCGTTTTAAAGTGACAAAAGGCATGGACCCCTCATCGGAGCGAGCGCCGGCGGCCTTTAGAAAGTCGCGAAAAATTAATATTTCTTCAGCGTTTTTCGGGAGTTAGATGGTGTTTTGCAGGGCAATAGCCAGGCTTCGGGCCGACTTTCGGGAAGCTTCGGCAAACCGAGGGTCGCCGTTCATACACCGTACAGAGCCGGTCTTTCCCAAGGAAGATGCAGTCGCCGGCGGGCGACTGCGCTAGCGTGAAAATGCCGGAGCCGGCGCGGAACTGGCGAACGATGCCGTCGCTCGTCAGCCTCCGCGCCACCTTCTTCAAGGACCCTTCGGCCTCGTCTTCCGACATCACGCCGAGGCGAACCAAATCGCCTGCGGAGGCCTCAACTG
>JAYWBY010000340.1:0-13153 GCA_043781115.1 Pseudomonadota bacterium | reverse complement strand
TCGTCGGACGTAGGCCCAAGCCCGCCGGTGACGAAGAGCAAGCTGGCGCTCCGCGTGGCGTCCGTGATGCCTGTTATGATCTCGCTTTCGACGTCGTCGACAGTGAGGTGTTGGCGCACGTCGATGCCTAGGCCGAAGAGTTTGGCGGACAGCCACGCGGCATTGCGGTTGATGATTTGTCCGGACAAGAGCTCGGAGCCGACGGCGAGGACTGCGGCTTGATTTTGCATCTGAGAGACGCCCCCTTCAAAAGCTGGGGGAGCATATACAAGCTCAGCAAAAATAGGAACTTGTACGCACTATTGCGGGAGATTTCAGGCAATTGACACGGGAGGCGCCTCCTTGCTAACACAGAGGTCCAGGCGGAACGATGCTAAGAGCGCGTAAAATAATCGGTTTTTTGCTGCTGCTAGCGGCGTGTGCGCCGGCGCCGGATGCCAGCCGCACGGACGCGACGCAGGTGGCGCGGCGAGCGATCGGGCCGGCGCTACCATATGAAGCCGAGGCACTTACGCTTGGCGACGCCGACCTTTTTCGTCATTCGGTCGTGGCGCGGAGGCAATTCGCCTGGCGGGCCGTCGCGCGGGCGCTCGGAGCGACCGGCGGAGCGCAGGTCGAAGTGCCGCGCTGGGCATCGTGGTATGCGCGTGATGATTACCAACGAATTTTCCACAAGCTCTATGACGACCTAGGCAAGGACGGTCGGAAGGCGCGTCGGCCTTTCGCGGCGGCCGACGTCGCGGCTGCCGAGCGGTGGAACCTCCATTCCCTCGACGACCTCCCGAATTGGCCGGAGTCCCGCTATCAGGCATGGCTCGCTTCTCTGGGTTCCGACGCGGCGCGCCGCGGCGTCGCGGGGCTGAATCGGACCTTTTATTCGCCCGCGGTGACGGAGCACGTCGCCGAGAACTACCCGGTGATTGATGCCTGTCTCGACGGCCTGCCGGCGCTGCCTTTTGACTGGAAGAACCCGGACCCGAACAACTTCACCGCTTGCTTCGGCCAAGAGTTTGGCGCTGGCGCCGCCGCGGTCAAGACGTCGTGGAGGCGACGAGACTTCGGCTTGAGAGTCGGCGCCTATGCGACCGACGCCGCCTCTTTGACTAGGCGCTTGGCAGCCAGCGACTCGGGTTGGGGCGCGCCCGACTCCGAAGAGGATCCCGCCGACCAGGAGATTTATACGATTGCGCTCGAGGGCGGGTCCCGCTTTCAGTTGGCTGGCCTTCACCTGATGACCAAGGAATTGCGAGAGTGGGTTTGGATCACTCTGTGGTGGTCGCCCCGTCCCGACCAAGACTTCGGAGAAGACCGCCCCGAGGCTATCCGGGCCCTCGGCGGTCCGTGGTCGCATTACAAGATGTGCGTTGTCACGGCCTTCGACGAGCAAGGTGGCTTTACGGAGGCCGAGCGGGCAGCCTACCCGACGCTGGCGGCGGCATTCGATGGCGCCAATAGCCAACTCGGCGGCGCCTCGTGGTGCAGCAACCCATACATCGAAGAAGGTGCCCATAACCAACGAAGCAACTGCATGGGTTGTCACCAGCACGCCGGTAGCTCATTGGATCCCAAGGACATTCTTGCCGGCGGCGACCGTTTCCCAAAGAATGGCGCGGTGCGCGTTCGCGAGAATTTCCCGTCCGACTACCTCTGGTCCTTCGCCAAGGACCCGGAGCGCCTTTCAGGGTATATTCGCAACCAGATCAGCCATTACGACATCTACGACAATCTTTGAGGGGAGTGGCCGGATGAAGACGCGCGCGTGGGGACGGCTATTGGTGGCGCTGTTGTTGAACGCTTCCGGCGGCCTGGCGATGGCGGCAGAATCGCGGGAAGGTGATCCGGCAACCGACCCGGCAACCGATCCCAACATGGCCTTGGCGATGAGATCCCTCCGCGCCTTAGGCGCCGACGTCGACGGCTCGTCCGGTCGTTGCGCCAGTTGCCACACGGTCGGACTTTTTACATTGAACCGCTGGCAGCGCGCCGCCGACATGGTCTTCTGGTCGTGCCTCGACCCCGACAACGGCGGCCGGACTCGCACCGCGCTCGACCGGGTCAACTGCCTTCGCGTCGATCCCGCCAATCCGCAGTCCGAGTTCTCGCCGGGCAAGCTCGGTATCTATGCCGCGGGTTCGCACCTGGCGGTCTTCAGCGACCTCTTTCAACAGGCTTATCCCGCGGCCGAATGGCAACAAAAGTACGCGGCTTTCAAAGCCTCCGTGCAGATGCCCGAGCACGGCGCCAACGTCCTTAGCCCGGACGACTTCGAGGCCGTCCGCTCTTGGATGCAGAAGAACATGCCCTATATGGAAACGATCCTCGGCCGCCCGGCGGATCCGCCGACCACCTGCCAGACTGAGATCAAACCGGCGATGGTCGAGCACATTCAGGCGATGAGCCTTTCGGGCTGGGAAGCGAAGAACAAAGAGAACGGCGTGGCGATGTTCGCCTGCCCGACCGGCGGCGACGCCTTGTCGTGTTTCGCGCAAAAGACCGGAACCGGCCTCGACGTCTTCGCGGAGGCCTCGGCGGCGCCCTTCAGCCAAGGTTGGGGCCGAGACAATCCTGAAGCCAAGATCCGGATCCTCCGCGACATTCCTTTCCGTACGTCTTACTGGATGCGCTCGTCGGCCGACGGCCGCTTCTTCGGCAACGGCGCTCGCGACGGCAACTCGAACGAAGGCGGCATGATCTCCGACCTTCAGAACGCCTTGGTCGACGGCGCAGGCCGCCGCGACATCACCGTCGACGCAGCTTATGATCCGGGCTTTTTCCCCGACAATTCCGGCTTCATTTTCCAGGGCACGCCGGTCGGCGCGGGCTTCTGCCCTTTGAGCATTCTCGAGAACCCCGCGACGACCCACATCGCTTTCAACGAGCCCGAGTGTTCTGGCTCGGAAAACGTAGACCTCTACCAAGCGGTCGGCGCCAGCCTCGACGGCTCGGACTACCTGGCGATCACCGGCTCGTTCGAAGGCGACAGCGGCGGTGGCCGCAACACCGACGGCCAGCCGAGCTGGGGAGACAAGAGCTACCTCCGCCTGGTACCGATCATCAACGACGGCCGCCACTACCAGGCCATGACTCCCGTCGACCGTTGGATGCCGTATCTCGGGGACTGGGGACTCGCGCCCTCGAACCTCGTCACGGCATCTCGCGTCGGCGGCGTCGACTCCCGCGGAGAAGCGGTGCAAATGGGCTACAAGTTCCACTTGGTGCACAAGTCCAGGACTGTGGACGGTTACGACTTCGACCTCGACGAGGCGGCGACCGTTTGCGTCAAGGGAGGCAAGGGTGCGTTCTCGTATGACGAGCGCTTCTACACGGTGTTCCACTACGTCGAAGCTAGCGACTGGCAAGAGCTGGGCTATGCCAACGCCAACGACCCAGAGTTTCGTCGTCTGATCGCAAGCGGCAGCTCGAACATCTCCGTCATCGACCTCTTGAACGGCACGAGCCGGCGCGTCACGCACATGGGTCCAGGCCAATTCGCGATGTTCCCTCACTACCGTTCGGACGGCTGGCTCTACTTCCAAGTCTTTGACTCGACGCTGAGTAAACGCTTCGCGGTCGCGACCGATGCCGGTGTCCGCATGGCCTTGGGTGGAGCGGGGCGTTGAGCGACGGCTCGGCTGGGCGCGACCCGATCATCTTCGATACCCGGCATCGCGTGCGGTTCCGGGAGATCGACGTTTATGGCCACATGAACATGGCGCACTACCTGGCCTACTACATGGACCATAGGTTCGAGGGGATGCGCCGCTTCATCGGCATGGACTTTCGGGAGATCGCCGAGCTGAGCGTTGCCTTTCACACGCGCAACGTGGAGATCGAATACCTCCGGCCGCTCGTAGCCGACCAGGAGTTCACCATCCGCTCCCACGTTTCCGAGCTGAAGAAATCGCAGTGCATCATCGATTTCACGATGGTGGACGCGGACGAGAAGGTCGTTTCCACGGCCAAGATGCGCGTCGGCTGCATAGACAAAGCAAAGACCAAACCGTGCGGTTGGCCGGACGGTTTGATGGAGAGGTTTTTCAAATGAGTGAACGGGGCTACCAATCGGGATTCGGCAACCACTTGGCGACGGAAGCGGCAAAGGGAGCCTTGCCGTTAGGCCAGAACAACCCGCAGAAGGCGCCGCTCGGCCTCTACGCCGAGCAGTTGAGCGGCAGCTCGTTTACCGCTCCAGGTCCCGCGAACCAGCGTTCGTGGCTCTACCGGATCTTGCCGAGCGTCGTGCATTCTCCCTACAAGCCGCTGGCTAGCGGCCTCCTCCGCTCCGGACCTTTCAACGAAGTGCCGCCGCCTCCCGATCAACTCCGCTGGGACCCGTTGCCGCTGCCGACCAAGCCGACCGACTTCGTCGACGGTATGACGACCATCTGCGGCAATGGCGGCCCGGAGGCGCGGCACGGTGTAGGCGTTCACATCTACGCCGCCAACAAGGCGATGGAGCGCTGCTTCTACAACGCCGACGGCGATTTCCTGATCGTACCGCAAGAGGGCGCGCTCGAACTCGTGACCGAATTCGGTGTCTTGGATGTCGAACCGCAGGAAATCGCGGTCATTCAACGCGGCATCAAGTTTCAGGTCCGCCTGAAAGGGAAGACGGCGCGCGGCTACATTTGCGAGAACTACGGCGAGCATTTTCAACTCCCTTCCCGCGGCCCGATCGGCGCCAACGGCCTGGCCAACGAGCGCGACTTTCTCTATCCGCTGGCCCATTTCGAACAAAAGGCAGGTGCGGTCGAACTTGTAGCCAAGTTCGCCGGCGAACTTTATACGACCGAGTTACGTCAGTCGCCGTTCGACGTCGTCGGTTGGCACGGCAACTACGCGCCTTACAAATACGATCTGCGCCGCTTCAACACCATCAACACGGTTAGCTACGATCACCCCGATCCCTCGATCTTCACCGTGCTGACGTCTCCGGGCAGTCACCCCGGCACGGCGAACGTCGATTTCGCCATTTTCCCGCCTCGATGGATGGTCGCGGAAAAGACGTTTAGGCCGCCGTACTTTCATCGCAACGTTATGAGCGAGTATATGGGTTTGATTCACGGCGTTTATGACGCCAAGCCGGGCGGTGGCTTCGAACCCGGAGGCGGCAGTCTGCACAACTGCATGTCGGCCCACGGGCCCGAGGCGGAAGCGTTTGAGCACGCAAGCAAGGCCGAGCTGAAGCCGACCTACCTCGGTTCGACGCTGGCTTTCATGTTCGAAACGTCGCTTGTTTTGAGGCCGACGCGCTTCGCTCTCGAATCGAAGGCCCGCCAAGGCAACTATCTTGCCTGTTGGCAGGGGCTTAAAGGGCAATTTAAAGCCTAAAGATTTCGAGCGTTTTTGCCGATATTGCAGGCATGCGCAACGTCTTCGGAAAAGCCGCGTTCCTCCTCGCCTTGGCAGCTTGCAGCCAAGCCAACGAAGCGAAGCATTCCGGAGCGTCGCCGTCCCCGCAGCAGCCAGCGCCGGTCGACGACCCAAAAGACACGAAGACTCCAGCGGACCCCGCGAAGGATCCCCCAAAAGATCCCGCCGACCCGACGAACAACGCCGATCCGAAAGAAGGCGTAACCCCGGTCTTGGCCTTCTTCGGCGGCTTTACCAGCTGTGGAGCGGGCGAGAACGGCGATCCCAACACCATGGAAATCAAGGCGGTGTTCGACGCCACGGCCAAGGCGCTAAAGGCACAGTTCAAGGTCGATCCGGCTTACATCATCGTCTGCTACACGACCGACTACGAATCTGTCTATTACCGCTTGTCGACCGCGAGCACCGTCGTAAAGAGCGAAGTGATCGCCGGGATGGAGCACGACCTCGGCACGCTGCTCTCTACGATCGCCCATCCAGTGCTTTACCTCGTCGGCCACTCTTACGGGGGGTGGACGGCGATGGACACCGTGCTGAATCTCGACCCCGAGTACAAAGTCGGCGGTCTCGTGACCCTCGACCCGATCAGCCACGCCGATTGCTCGCCGACCGACTTCCTCAACGCCACATTTGGCGCCGGCGGTGCAGCCGAAGGCTGCATCCGGGCGCCCGAGGACTTCGGCGCCGTCGGCATCACGAAGATCGGCGAACGCTCGACCACGTGGCTCAACTACTACCAGACGCAGCTCAGCTATCTCCACTCCGGCGAGATAAAACCGGCGAAGAACTTCCTGAGGCACTACGACGCCACGGGCTTCGGCCCGCACAACGGCTTTCTTTCGGATGCGGACGTCGGGGCGGAGATCGTGACGATGATCACGAATTCCTTCAAGGCGCAGTCAGGTCCCTGAGCACTTGTCCTGAAGATCCTTGAAGTAAGCCGCCACATCCTCCGGCACCCGGATCGACTGCCCTTCGCGGTCGACTGCCACAAGCTTGATCTTCGCCGTCACGAGCTTCACCCTCTTGCCCTCAGCGCCCGCTCGCGGCACCGACCAAGCTTCCTGTTCCACCAGCCCGACGGGCGACATGCTTAGTCGCATCCTCGTCGATATTTCAATGAGCGCCCCGTGCTTCGCCGGCGCGTGATACGACAGCTCGCAACGCGCCACCACATAGTGAATGCCGCGTTCAAAGAGCGCGCGCACGAACTCAAGGCCAACCAGTTCTTCCCGGCCGCGCTCGAAATACTTCAAGTAATTGGCGTGATAAACGTAGCCCGAAAAGTCCGTGTCTTCGTAATAAACGGGGAACGAGGCTTTGCCCTCGAGCCATGGCTCTTCAGTTGAATTCACGTCGCCCATTAGGGCAAAGACTACTGCATCTTGAAGAAGATGTTGAGCGTTTTGTCTTCGCTATTGACGACGAGGCTGCAGACTTTCTTATAGTCGCCGCTGCAAAGCCCGAGCTTCTGGTAGTTGCCGACTTCCTTGCCCTTGTACTGAATCGAGCCGCTCAGCGCATCGGTCTTCAAGCGCAAGGCATTGGTCGGCGTGCCGGCGAGCACCAAGCGGAAATCCGCGAATGACGCGCTGGCTAGAACGAACTGGATCGCGTAGCCCTCGAACGATACGAGCGTCTTGTAGTCCGCCTTTGGATCTGGCGTGTAGTTGTGGAATTCGGCTTCGGTCAGCCCGAGAACCAAGCGCTTGTCCGCGGCGACGTAGTTCAACTGGCAGACTTCCGAGAAGGCTTGCGAACAGATGTTGAGCTTGCCGTCTTTGAGTTCGCCGACGACTTTGGCGCCGCGTTTCGCATCAGTGAAGACCAGCTGACTCGTGCCGGCGTCGAAGCCCAACGTCAAAGCCTGGCTGACTTCCGCCTCTCCTTTCAAGACGCCGCGCACTTCGATGTTGGCGCCGGTGACTTTGTAGAGCGCCTTGACGACGTTGCCCGTCGCATCGACTAACCCGGTAACGGTGTAACCGTCGTCGGTGACGCCCGGCGCTTCGTCAGGAACCGGAGCCGCCGTATCGGCCGCGGCTTCTTGGTCGAGACCTGGGTTGTCGGTTTTCGCGGGGAGGTTGACGAGGACTGGCAGGCCTTCGTCGCCGCCTTCGTCTTCTTGGAGCTTCACGCCCTTCTTGACGGCGGCGGGCGGAGCTTTGCTCTTCAGCGGCGCGACCGTGTCGACGTCGAGGTTGACGTCGAAGGCGATGTCATAAAATTCGGGGCGGCGGAAGTTGTTGAACCAGGCGAGCGTCATGCAACTATAGCCGTTTTGACCCCAGCCGAGGCCCCACGAGTTCTTGATGATGAAGCACATGCCGCCTTCTTTCGGGAACTTCTTCTCGTCTAGCTTGCGTGCGCCGACGATCAAGTAGGCGTGGCCGCCTTGCGTCGGCTGATTCTTCGATTTCGCGAGGGTGATCATGCCGTCGTTCTTGATCCAGGCGTCGGTCAATTCCGTGGCGGTCGGGACGGGGAGACCTTTCGTTGTGAGGTAGTTAAAAATTTCTTGGGCCGAGCGCACGGCGTTCGAGTGCCAGACCTTATTGGTGCTGCCACCCGTCGTCTGCCAATACGTTTCCGAGAGCGAGGTGACTTTGACGGTGCCCTTCTTACATTTGGCGGCCTGCGCGATCTGGAGTTCGTTTTTGCCTTTGCCTTTGTTGTAAGGGCAGTCGGTTTCGAGAGGGATGTTGTAAGTCGTGTTGTCCGACGGCACCGTGACGCCGGCGTTGCCGAGGCTCATCGAGTAGCCGTTAGCCCAAGCGGAACCGCCGTCGGCGTCGACCACGCCGCCGGTCTTCCACAGGTCCTGTTTACTCATCATGTAAAAGCGCTGCTCGGAGAGATCGATGGAGGAGAGGCGAGAGCCGTACTTCTTGATAATTGCATATTCCAAGTAGCCGATGCCGGCATGGGCCGCACAGGTCCCCCGATCGCCCTGATCTTTGACGGGAATGTCGGTGACGTGCGGGATCTTGAACTCGCTCTTGCTGCCCCAGCTGGCGTCGTCGAGCTTGACCGTGTCGGTCTTGGTGTTGATCGTCTCCGGAACGACCGGCGGATCCGTCAAGGCGAAGCCCGCCGACTCCAGCTTCTCGGCGGGGAGGGACGCGAGGGAATTGATCGCCGGCAGCGGGATGTTCGCCGTTTGGATCGTTTCCTTGGCGTGGGCGCCGGTCTTCAGGAATTTCAGAGTGGCCGCGTCGGTCTCGAAGACGTGGTTGCCACCGTCGTCCAAGGAGGCCCCGTCCGTCGTGGCAGCAAGTGCTTCGAGGTCTGCCGCTTCGGCGTCTTCCGAGAGAGCCAGAGCTTTGCTTAGCGAGTCGGGATCCATCGGCGCGACATCGAAGGCGGCGTTGGCGAAGTACTTCGTCGCCTCGTCTCCTTCGACCGCGGTGTAAGGCTCGTCCGGATCGGGAGTGCTTTCGCTGTCGCTCTTGTCCTTCTTGCCGCAGCCGGCGGCGAGCAGGGATGCGAACGCGACGCGGACGACTTGGCGGCCGTATTTACGGATGACCACGGGGCTCCTCCTCGATGTGAGACGCCTTGTCTTCGACAGAAAGAGGAGAGAATTAAGGGAGACATGGCCAAGGGGCATCGAATGTCGATGTACTTAAACAAATACAAGTAGTTATGCCAAAATTTATATTTGTCCGGAGCCTCTGGAGGCTCGAATCCGGTGCGTATGACCTGTGATATCCTCGTAAATAAGCCACCGTTTCCCAAAACTTCGCAAAGTGAGATCCGATGCTCCGCAACATCACGGTCCTAGCACTCTTGGCGGTCACAGCCTTCGCCTGCAAGGGCCGCAACGGCGGGACCTCTGCCGTCCAAAGCGCCGACGAGGCAACGCCGAGCCAAATTCCACCGCAGCTCACAGCCGCGGGAATCTGGACTGCGGTGACGTCCGACCCTTACGCCTCGCTACCGATAAATGACGTTTCGCTTTGGAAGTTTGCTTCGAGCAAGATCAACCCGAGCCCGGACCTCTTGACCGCGCGGGCAGTCCAGACTGTGGGCGATGACCAGAACATCATCTCGCACTTCGAAAAACTGGTGCATGCCAACGGCACTTGCGTCCGCGGCCGCTGGGTCATTGATCGCGACAGCCCGTACACCGGCCACTTCAGCAACGGCACCGATGCGCCGTTCATCGGGCGGATTTCGGTGGCCTTCGGCAACATCCACCGCGGCGACTACCGGGCCTTTGGGTTCGCCGGCAAGATCTTCTACGCCGGAGAAAATACCACCGATCTTCGCAGCTACAGGACAGCGAATTTTTTCACCATCGACGACCTCGCGGGTACGTTGGCGCCGAACGTCACCGAAGTCGAGCTCAGCAACGAGCCGCCGCTCACCAAAAGCAACGTGCTCAAACAAAGCCCGAGCATTGCCGCGATCGCCGCGGCGACGATCGTCTCTTTCAAGCTGGCCGACAAAAGTCCCGGCATGCGCCAAGTCTATGAGATCTCCGAACTCGGCTTGAGCGACGGGACGCAAGCCGTGACGCCGAAATGGATGCACATCAAAGGCGTAACGAAGATGAAGAACGGCCATCCGGACTTCCGCCAAGACCTGCGGATGGAAAACTTCGACGGGCCTATGACTTTCGACATCAAAGTTTCGAGCGCCAGCCAAACCGACATGGAAACCATCGGGCACATCGTCATTGAAGAGGCCGTGGCGTCAGATACGTGCGACCATCGGCTGCACTTTCACCATCCGAAATTTCGCGACGACTTGGTCTTTCAATAGCGAACGGCGGCGCCGGGTCGCCCCCTACCGGGGCGGCTTCTGTTCTAGCCTTAGCAATGACCCCTTCCTCGCCAAGCCTCCCGCGTAACCCGTCAGCTTTCCGTCACTCGCCAACACCCGGTGACACGGGATGACGATCGAGATCGGGTTCCGCCCCGTCGCGGCGCCAACCGCCCGAGACGCCGCCGGACGACCAAGCTTCCCGGCAATCTCGCCGTAGGTCTTCGTCGACCCGAAGCCGATCTGCGCTAGATTCTTCCAAACCGCGCGTTGAAACTCTGTCCCTTTTGGCGCAAGCGGCAGATCAAAGTCCTGGCGTTTGCCTTTGAAGTACTCATCGAGCTGCCGCGCTGCTTCCCTCAAAACCGGCTGCTTCGGCGCCTTCTCCCAACCCACGGCCTCGACCGGGAAATACTTCTGGTCGACGAAGTAGATCCCCGTCAAATTCACGCCGTCACTCGTCAGCAGCATCGGACCAAAGGGGCTCTTGTAGTCGCTTCTGTAACTCATGACTTCTCCTTCACCAGTGATTGCCAAAGATGCATGACCGCGTAAGCCCTCCAGGGGCTCCACTTCGCCGCGCGTTCGAGGACCAAGCGGGGCGCTCCGACACCGAGAGCCTTCTTCACCGCGTAGTCGGTATGGGGAAAGGCGTCGGGCCAGTTCAGGGCGCGCATTGCGATGTATTGCGCGGTCCACTCGCCGATGCCGGCGATGTTTTGCAGCGTCTTTAGCGTCTCTTCCAGATTCGCGGAAGGGTCGAGACGCAGCTCTTCTTTTTCGACTAGCTTCGCTAACTCTCTGATCGCACCGACGCGGGAGCGGACGATGCCGAGTTTGCCGATCGTTTCGGCGCTGGCTTTCAAGACTTCGGTGGGCGAGGGGAAGAGCCACTCAAGTCCAGACTTCGGCTGCTCCGCGGCGTGGCCGAGGCGATGAGCGAAGCGGCCGACGAGCGTCTGCGCCGCGCGGACCGTTATTTGCTGACCGAGGACGGCCCTGATCGCCAGCTCGAAGCCGTCGAACGTTCCCGGCAAGCGCAAACCAGGTGTCTCAGCGAGCGTCCCGAGCTGCGCCGTTACTTCATCGGGATTCGACGTCAAATCGAAGATCGCCTTCACTCGGCCGAGAACTCGCGGAATGACCTTTGAGAGCGAGGCAGACAGGAGAACGACCAGCGCCCGCTTCTTCGGCAACTGGCTCACCTCGAACCATCCCTGATATGTCGCGCCGGCGTGGTCGATCCGGACCGTCCGGGCATAAGAGTCGTCCGTCACCAACTCGATTCCCGGCACCGCCCGGTACGCAAGAAAGCCCAGAATCTCCTGCCACGCGTAGGGAGGCCGGTAACTCAACTCGAAGCGAAGCTGATCGGCCGGCGTTGAGCCACTCAAGTCCTTCTTCCTGAGATCGGAAGGACTCATCCGGTAGCGCTCTTTGAAGAGCGCATTGAACCGGCGCAAACTCCCGAACCCCGCCGCCATCGCCACTTCGGTCACCGGTAACCGAGTATCAGTCAGGAGCCGCTTCGAGAGCAGCAGCCTTTGCGTCTGTAAAAACTCCACGGGCGCTACCCCAAATTCCCCGTGAAAGCTCCGCCGCAGGTGGCGGTCCGTCACGCCGAGCCGGTCCGCCAGTTCGCCGAAGGATGAGTCCGCGAGGCAGCCGTCCTCAATCAGAGTCGCGGCGGCGTGCGCCAGACGGCGCGTTGCATCGACCGACGCATTGCCCGGCGCCAGCTCCGGGCGACACCGCAAGCACGGCCTAAAACCCGCCGCCTCAGCGCCTGCCGCGCTCGTGTAGAACGTGCAGTTCTCCCGCTTCGGCGTCTTCACTGTGCAGATCGGCCGGCAGTAAATCTTGGTGCTCGAAACGCCGACGAAAAACCGCCCGTCGAAGCGCGCGTCGTGCGTCTTCAAGGCTTGGTAGAGGTTGTCGTCCGTCAGCTTCATGGCCCAAAAACTAACATGGCGAGCCCCGGAGGACTCGCCGTTTTCGGACCTCAAATTCCTAATTCGCCTAACTCGGTTAGCGGGGGATGCTGGAGAGGCACTGGCTCATGGGGACGTAGTTGCCGATGGTCGTGCCCGTGGCGATTTGGGTGAGGTACGCGTAGCTGTCGCCCGAGTAGGGTTGACAGACGTAGCGGGACGAAGCGGCCGCGATGATCGATTCGCAGGTGCTCAGTTGGACGTAGTTGCCGAGGGTATGGAAGTCGCTGATGCGCGTGACGTACGCGTAAGAGCTGCCAGAATACGGCTGGCAAAGGAGTTCGTGGGTGGTCTTGGCGACTAGGTTGAAGCAGTCGCTCATTCCGACGTAGTTACCGACGTGCTGGCCATCGGCGATTCTCGTCAGGTAGGCGTAAGAGCTACCGGAGTAGGGTTCGCACACGAAACCAGCGCGGGCGGTTTGGATGATCTGATGGCAGGTATTCGTGTCGACGTAATTGCCGAGGGTCTGCAGGTCGCTGGCGCGGGTGACGTAGGCGTAGGAGTTGCCCGAGTAGGGCTGGCAAAGAAGCTCGTCGCGGCCGCCGCCGCCGCCGCCGCCGCCGGTGCCGAGGCGGTCGGAGATGACCCGAAGCTGGTCGATCAGGTTGTAGAGGGTCGACGTGTCGGCCGACGTCGAATCCGCTTTTGCGTTGATTTCATTGGCAAGATCGCGGATCTCGGCGACGGCGTCCGAGCGGCTGTCGGCGAATGCCGGTTGGACGACGACGGCCAAGCTGAGACAACCGAGAACCAAGCGGACGATGTTTTTCATGGATTGATTACCCCTAATTAGTGGTGATCATGACATTGCACGTTGCATGCCGTTAAGGCAATTCTAATCAAATCGGGGGCTTGATTCGAGAAGAGTGCGTCAATCTGGTCGCATTTTTAAACCAGGGCAAAGAAAAAGAGGAAGGCCGGAGCCTTCCTCTTCACTTACCAATTAGTATGGAGCTCAGTGCGCCGCGGCGCCCAGGGTCCAGTTTTCAACGGCGAGCGTCGAGTAGAACTGGTGACCG
>JAYWBY010000339.1:0-13264 GCA_043781115.1 Pseudomonadota bacterium | reverse complement strand
ACGGGGGCCAACGATCCGAGGACTGGCGGACGGCGGAGCCACCGACTACCCGCCGGGGTGATCAGCCGTCGCTAGTTCCTGATGAGCGTCTACAGTTGCACGAAGAGGTCATTGGCTTAGTTAGCGAAAAGCGACTCTACGGCCAGGGAATCGGTTGGATGGACGCCCATCTGTTGGCCTCAGCCATTTTATCGAACGCCGAGTTGTGGACGCTCGACAAGAGTCTCGAACGGGCGGCGCGGAGGCTGGGCATCGCGGCGTCTTGAGCCGAGGACGCGGCGAGGCCGGCACTCCTTTGAGTGCCGGCCTCTAGAAGTTCGTTTCAGATCCTATGGGAGCCAACGCTCCAAGAAACCAGTCCGAGCTTAAAACGAGCAGTTCACACTAAGGAAGCTCGATCCGTCGTCGTAATACAGACCAGTAGCGAAAAGTTGTTTCGGATAGATAGCCCACTTGTCAGCTGTGTAGCCGACTGGAAAAACCGTACTGTCCAGGAACGACGAAAAGCCCTTTTCCGCACGCAGCGCACAGTAAGGTTTTCCCATATCGCTGGGAATGATCTGAGCCGACGAGTCGAACAATGCGCAATTAACGGAAATGTGTAAGTCGCTCTGCGTCCATTCCGCAACCAAGTACTGACGACCCGGCCCCACGATGATGTCAGAATCCCTCATCGTCGAGGTGGCGTGGGTCTGGACGCCGTTAATGTCCATGGACATGCACTTCAAGGCGGCAAATTTGGGGACGGCTGTCAGAGAGGTGACGCCCGTATCTTTCACTGACGATTCATTACTCTCCGAACCCCTACAAGCTGCGAGGGAAAAGAGGCTGACCAAAAGAGCTGTGAGGGCGATTGAAGCTGTCATGTTTGACTCCGTGTACTGGTTGTTTGATTGCTTTCCGTTCAAAGTCGATGCAGGAGATATAGCAAAAATCCAGCCATATCGGGCGTTTACACTTTTGTAAACAGGCGCGGTCGTGACTTCGCGGGCTTTGCGAATTGGGGCGAATCGGAAAGGGCTGAAGTTTGGCTCAAAGCGAGGGCGTTGCGCGAAAGTCGCTAGTCAGGCGACTGACCCTTCGACAGGTCTCAGTGGTACAACGCTTAGCTCAGTCAAACATTCCATAATATTGATTGCAGCCAATGAGACAACTTTGCGTGTCGAAGGCGCTTTCATCTACGCATTTCCGTTCACAGATTTCCGAACGCACCGCCGAACATTGTGCTGACTGCCTAGCAGGTGGGAAATCACGGAAGAATTTGAAGACGGCCTTCATGGCAGCGCCCTTGTGCTCCTGAACCGTAGCAACGTCTGATACACAAGCTTGTCGGCAAGCGCTGTCTTGATCGCAGTCGGTTTGGCACTTGGCGAGAATGACGTTATAGGTTTGGCCGAATACCGATGCTGTTAAGAATTTAATTGCCGCCCAATCAGGACCACTTGGTCCGTCCTGTGGGCAGAGTTTCGGTTCAAATTCCTGAAGCGACACAGAATATGCTTTGCCGTCAATTGAAACGATTGCTGCCGAATAGGCGAATTGACCGCAAAATAGAGCCGCAAGGGCAAACAGACATTTCATACAAATCCCTTTTATCAAAGACCGACGCTCGAGCGCGGACAGACGCGGCGCTGGAGAGCAATTTTCAATTTTCGGGTTCCGAGACGGTGACGTGAATCTGCTCGTCGTCGTTGTCGAAGCGGAAGACCAGCGGTGCGGCGCTGACCATTTTGCCGCTCTTTGCCCAATCAAAAGTCAATTTCGGAGCGGCGGTGTGATCGAGCGTCGTGCGAATGACCGCCGCAAAAGTTTCAGGTGCGGCGACTGCCATCGCCAAATCGATGAGTCCGCCAACTCCACTGCCGCCGATACCTTTGACGTCGTGAAAAACGTTGTAGTCGAGGAGGATAGTGGACTGACCATCGACGCGCGCGACGTTGGTTTTGCTTATGGCAGCTTGCGGGCTGCCGAAGTAGAGGACGTCGTCGATGAGGCGCGGCGCCATGCTCCCCGACATCACCACTTTGGTGAAGTAGAAGGGCTGATCCGTGCTCTTGGGTTTTAGTATCACTTGCACGGTTTTGTCGTTCTGGTCCTTGCTCGTGCCGGTGAACTTGCCGTCAGGCTGGCGCGCTAGGGCACTGAAGTAACCGTGATTGTCCTGTGCAACCACGTAAACGAACAACGTGTCATCGAAAGCAAAAGTGCCAGTGAAGCGAGTTTGACCGGCGACCGTCAGGCGTACCGCGAGGGAGGCGGGAAAGTAGGGGTAGCCGGCGTCGATGGCAGGGAATTCGGCCATCTCCATCAGGAATTCATACGCCGTGCCGTCGTTATAAATAATGGCGCCGTCCCAGGTGCCGTTTAGTTCGCCTGGGACTCTCGCCGCGGGCTTTGCGGTTGCGAAGTCCGAGCCGTGGACCTGGTAGGTCGGTTGACCGTTGGCGTCGAAGTGAAAGTCGCTGGCCGCGAGCGGTGCGGCCGAGGCGAACGACGTTGAGAAGAACAGGCAGAGCAGTGAGGCGACTTCCAAACGCATGGGCACTCCGTCGGCGAGGTTTGAAAGGAAAATGATAGCACGCGACCCCCGTGAGGTCCGGCCTCTAATGGAATTTCGTCCGCATCTGCGAACGCCCAATAATTTACCTAACGGTCGTCGTTGTTGCCTCCGGATTGGATCGGAATCGGTGGGTAGATTAGGCCGAATCACGCAACCAGCGTTGACAATCCCAGGCCGGGCCCAGCCGGAACATCGGCGAAGAAAAAGAAGGCTTAAGGGCCTTGCTCAGAATGCAGCGGAATCCCGCCTTTGCTCCCTAATACTAGGAAGCGCAGTGCACGACGCCGGTTGTCGCAACAGCGAGGCCGGCACTCCTTTGAGTGCCGGCCTCTAGGTTTCAGATACGGCGCACTTAGATGGGACTCTCAGTTCTGCGGGGGAGCCACATATCCAAAGCCCGCATAACCTGCATCGTAAGAATAGTACACCGTGCTGACTTCCCGGATGGCGCGAACGTCGCGATTTGTCCGAGCGTCATACTCCAAGCGCACGCCTTTCTCTTCTAGAAAGGAGCAAAGTCCATTGGCATTGTCCAGAAACGGAGAACCAACGCTAGGGCCGTCCGGATAAATGAGGGCCATGCCGTTTTGGGTCGGATCGCAAGATATACCGGCGGCCTTGCAGGTGATCATGTAGCCGTCGACACCGACCAACGGCTCGGTGGTACATACTCCGTTCAGATGTCGATCATACAAGGCTTTGAAAACAGCCTGGGAAGTACACCGGGGCAAGTCGAGAGTGCCGGTCATAGGGTCGTAGTGGATTTCCGAGTTCGGCCATGGGTTAACACAGTCGGTGGTAACCACAACCGGTTGCGTGGTCGTGACTAGCGCAATCTTCTTCGCGTAGACGGTACCAGCACGTTTCACGGTTGTTACTTCAACTTTAGCTCCGCTCGACTCCAGAGAGTTGAGATTTAGATCGGCAGGACTGAATTCCGTGTCAAATCCATCGTAGATCGAAATGGCGACGCTGAAATCGATTTTTCTACCATCGTTCGTAATAAGAGTCCTTGGCACGGTAGTGACCAAGATAGGCGTGAACGAATGGACTAGTTTCCCGACTTCTTTGGTCTCTTGCGAGGAAGCAGTCGATGCCGCGTTTAGCGAGGAATCACCCTCAGAGCTTCTGCTGCACGCTGCGATGGAAAGGATGCCGATCAAGAGGGCTGAGAGGTGAATCGAGGCTTTCATGTTTGACTCCGTTTGCTGGTGGTTTGCTGTTTCTCGTTCAAAGTCGATGCAGGAGATATAGCAAAAAGCCAGCCATGTCGAGCGTTTACAACTTTGTAAACAGGCGCGGCCGTGACTTCGCGGGGTTTGCAAATTGAGGCGAGTCGGAAAGCGCCGACGTTTGGCTCAAAGCGAGGGCATGCGCGAAAGTTGGTGGTCAGGCGACTGAACTTTCAACACGTCGCGAGCTTCAACCTCGCGCCGAGGGAGCCAACCCGCATCAGTTACGGGATTTCCCCGTCCCAAGTTTCGCCAAGGTGCGATTCAGAACTTCCACGGGGATCGAAACGATCAAGAATGGGAATTCGACTGGCAGTGTCGCCAGGACCAGCAAGTACTTCCCGGCTGTGGTCGAAGCAAACGCCCTATACACTTTCGAAACTCGCGTCCGGCGACTGACCGCGAATTGGGCGTACGGAATCACCGCAACCAGTTTCCATCGACCTGGAATTTCGCCGCCGAGGCGAACAGCGGCGGTTAGAAAGGCATTTGCTAAATAGCGCTCCGGCCAATCGTGCTCGAAGCTAAACCGAACCACACCGGGGAACTAGGCTTTTAGCTTGTTGAGGGTCTTAGCAGCAATTTTGTCGCCACCCTGGCGCGCCGGATCATTGGTCAACCAGTCAGCGCTGCTAACGCCAAAGATGTCAAATACGGTATTGATCACTGACGCGATTGAAATGTAATCGGAAATATTATATTCAGTCGGAAGCGCCGCAGAGACTTCTCCGGAGTCAAAGTCGAACGGCTTTCCTATCCGTTTTACTAGCTCTGCGTCGAGCAGACGATGGGCGCCGGATACTTTTGAGAAATTGCCATCGGCATCTAACTCATCGAGGTCGCTGCCGCCGATGACTTGGTCGCCCCTGATGCCCTTACCAGCGAGGAGTACGGAGTTAGCCAAGGGATTGTGATCGGTGCCGGTCGCGGTCGCCGGCTTGCCCGTTTGTCCGTGGGAGCGGGTGAACTCAGAGCTGATCATCACCGTGGTGACGTCAAGCATGCTCTGGCCAGCGGCGACGTCAAAAGGAGTGTTCGCTAAGGCGTCGAACACTCCCAAAAGATCGGCGAAGAACTTAGTAAACAACGTCGGAGACTCCTTTGCCCCCGCCTCGTCATGGGTGTCGAAGTCAATACTGTTGCTGGTAAGCAGGGCGACATCGGTAATACCTTGCGCGAAATACGACAGCGCTACCTTCGTCGACTGAGTCAAGGGACCGTCCGTATCGGCGACCTGGATTTGGGTTTTGGCGAGACGCTGGGCAAGAGCAGTACTGTTGCCCAAGCCTTTGGCCATCGCGGAGCAACCTTTGGAAAATTGACCGTTGCCAGTGGCACACGCCTCGACCCGACTCGTCGTCCAGGCGAGCATCGTCGCGTCGCTGCCGCTTAGTCCACCAGCATTGGCGGCCAAGGTAGGCGCAACGCTCGCGCCCATGGCCAGCGCATGGCTCTTGTTGGCAATGTTGACGCCGGTATTGAAGTTGCCGATCGTCAGAAAATCTACTGGTCGAGCCACGGCCGTGGCTTGGGGCGCGAAGTAGGAGCCACCGAAGGGGTTGGCAGTAAGGAGCGCATTGACGTTCTGGTCGTGACCGTCGAAACCTGACGGCATGTGAACACCGTTGACGATCGCGAGGCGTGATTTATACGGGTTCAGCGCCGCGGCGAACGGCGACGCCAAGCAGCGCCCACCAGCAGCTCCTTGCCAAATGCTTGGCTCACTACCTGTATAATTTGCCATCTTGCCGCTGGCGAGAAAAGCCAGTGGGCGCGAGTCGAACATGTACATGTTGTCAGCGCCCGGCTGGATGATGATTTGGAGAAAGTAGTGCTGGGCCGCATCGGCCGCCTCTCCCCTTTTTGGGCGGAGGAGCCCAAGCGCCGCAAGCCCTAGGCCAGCGCCCACTGCATCGCGTCTGTTGATTCTGGCTCGGCTCATGGAGGTCCTCGGCTTCAGTGAATCATTAAAAAATACGGGTTCATCAGTATCGACTCCATGAGGGAGGCCACGACGGTCATGGGTACTGGGCCATCTAGGACGCCGCCGGGTTTTGCCATCTCGGTTATCCAAGCATCCATTTCACTCTTTGGAGCGTCATAGCGCATGACCGCCAACCAGAGATTTTGGAGTAGCTTGATGCGTTGCTCGGGCGTTGGATTCGGCGACAAGCAAAGAGCCTTCGAAGCCGCGAAAAAATGCACATTCAAATACACTGCGGCCTGTTCGGGGCTCGCCGGGGCCATGGCGCAGGCCATCTGTCCAATGTCTTTGCCGGCTCCGGCCGCGGCAATGCGCCATAGCATCATGTTAACGGCATTCGGATCGACATTCTGCAGCGACGAGGAACCTAGATTGGCGTTATAACCGCCCATTAGACTCATAAGTCCATCGGTGGAGTAGTCGCCCACATATTTTCCAAGGTAGAAGGCGGGATTGGCGACTGAATAGACTCGGTCGCGAATGGCCGTCTCGATGGCCTTAGAACCCCTCAGGCCACCAACCTGCAGACCAGCCTCGCGCACACTACTCGCCTCGTTATCCAGCGTCCGGCAACCGACGAGCGAGAGAAGTAAACTACCCAAGAATGTGCTGATGACCCGCGATGGCTTGACGCTCATGGTTGGCCTCCGTTCGCTTGAGCTTGGATCCACTTGAAAAGGGTGGCTCGCTCGACGGGGTCCATATAGCGATTTAGCGGCATCTGCTCATTCGGGTCGCTAGACGTCAGACGACCGACGATGCGCTTCAAGCTTTCGGAGTTCGATACCTCGAGCCCCGTGTCGTCATCTTTATGGGGGAAACCCAAGTGGCCGTCACTTTTCGGCGCCCAGTCGACGAGATTCAGACCCGCGGCGGGGTGGGTCGCATTGTGGCAAGTGGCGCAGTTTTTTTCGACGATGAAGGCTACTTCACACGGAATTTTGCTTGCCGCAGCGCCCGGCGCGAAGTCGTAGCACTGGCCCTTGACCGGGTCGTTCGTCGCAAAGGTGTTGGAGAGGACAAACGCCTTCATCGCGGCTTTGAAGGCGGTCGACGACGAACTGGGAGGTGCCCATGGTTTTCCTGCATCAATCAGACCTTGGGCAACGGACGCAACCCATTTGGCATCGTAGATTTGGTTGACTCCGAGCGTGTACTGCGCCAGGCGCTTGGCCAGACAAAGCTTCGACTCAGGGGCCGAGCGAATGATTTTGAAAAGGTCCTCGAGGCTTTCGCCGTAGGAATTTCGGCTCGGATCGGTCGGCGAACGGATGTAACCGACGTCCCAGGTGCGGCCCGCGCCAGCAGGGGCCTTCCAGGTCGAATAGTATTTTTCCAGGTCGGCGCCGGTTCTCGCTAAATTGTCGTCGTGGACGAAGGCCGGCATGCCATCGAAGTCGACGCCGACGATGCCGCGGTAGCGGAAAAAGCCGGCCATGGGATCGAGCTTGTAGTGACAAGCCGCGCAGCCAGGTTCGCTGGCATGTTTGCTGGTCGCGTGCGAGGCCGGAGCCACGATGTTCAGAGGCGTCAAGTCGTCGCAAAAATAGGTTTTCAGCATGTAAGCGCCGCGGCGTCTATTGAAATTGGTCGAAGAGTTGCTCACCGTCTGCCACATCTGAATGTCGAAGTTTTCGAGTTGGCTGGTGGTCGCAAGGGTGGGGAAGTCGTTGACTTCGATCGGCACGAGATCGGTCAACGCTTTGACGGTAGGTGGAAAGCGCTTCAAGACTTCGGGGATCTTGTCGAGCTCCGCAAGCTGCGACTTGGCTTCGGTGGCAATTTTCTCTTTGATCAACGGGTCGCCGATGGTGACCCCGGGCAGCGCTCCGCAGTTTAGTTGCAAGGGAATGCTTTGACTGAAGACTTGAAATAGCGTGTCCGGAAGACTGGCTCGGTCTAGCGCCTTGACGAAGGAGTCGTCGTTGCTGCTCAAGTCATTGTATTTGAGACAGACCGCCGCGACGTCGGTGCTAGCGTCGACCTCTTGGATCCAAGAATTCAGCCGAGTCTTGGCCAGATCAAGCCAATGAGTTCTGAGTTGTTCGTCGGTCATCCCAGCCGTCTCTGGAATGGAGTCAGGCGTGCCGTTCGTGTTGCTGGCGTAAGTTCGTTCGCTCCGCCAATCGAATATCCGGTAGTAATCGCCGCTTTTCGCCAATTCCATCGCCGAACCAAGCGCGCTGCGCGAACCGCTGACGTTGAAAGGCCCGGCTTCGTTCAAGTCGGACTTTTTCATCCCCATGAAGAACAAGTTGAAGTCGAACACGGTCGCGAAGAAGCGCGGGTCGGCCATGAGCTTGTCGACGATAGAGGCGCGGGGCTCAGTGACCAGCTGGTCAGCCAGATCGTCGTCTAGCTTCGACGTCCCGTAGAGCAAGGCGCGGGCGGCCTTGTCCATCCACGCGCGTTGGTCCCACTCCGCATCGTCGGTTTTGAGTTGCGCCCCATCGTCACGGCTGCGACAGGCCGAAAACATCGAAGCGCAAAGGGTGACGGCGAGAACGAGGCGATGACGCACGAGCTGCTCCCAGATCTGCAGAAAGATTCGTGTTCTGATGAGTGCGGATCGGAAGTAGAAATTTAGACCTGAGCGGAGTCCGACGCGGAAGTCGCAACATATTGATCCATAAGTTGATTTGTTTCATATTGTGATCCGCTAGCGGATCCGTCTAAAGTCTGTTTGCCGCCGTCCCACCCCGTGACCCACACTCCGTGGTTTGACTCGCCAATGTTGCTAGTGATTAGGACGGCCGCCTCGCCGGAGCTGGCGAGATCGGGTATGCCGCTGTTGGTGGTCAGGAGCCGAAAGCGACTCCGCTGCCGCCCAGGTCGCCCAAACTCGGCCCCCGATCTATTCTTGGCGATCTCGGCCCGGCCGCGAGAGCCCCGTTGCAGCCCCACTTTCCCTCGCGCCTTTCCTTCACGGCACGCTGACTGTGACTCCCGAGTAGGTCTTGCAGGTCGCTCCGATCACCGGGCTCAATCCGGCCGAAGAGCTGGGGAGGTATCCAGAGTAGGCGGTATCGATGCCGAGACCATCATAGTAGTAACCTGTGAGTGAGTACCCCCAGCACCGGATGTTGCCAAGCGAGTCCATGGCACAAGTGCCCTTGCCGTGCATGGCGACGGCGGCGGTCGAGGAAGCAAGCGGCTGAATAGGCAAGTAGGTCGAGCCGCCGCTCGATCCCAGTTGATAGACGTCGGAACGACCCCAGCACCGAGTCGTCCGATCTGCCAAGATCGCGCAAGTATGATCAGCGTTTGGACCACTGCTAATGGCGACCCCGGTCGAAATGTTGCCAATGGTTTGGGGCGACGCGGTCGACGCCGCCGCGAACGATCCATTCTGGTAGTAACTACCAGCTCCCCAGCACTTGATCGCGCCACTGCCAAGCAATGCGCAGCTGTGGTTGGCGCCGGCGACAATTGCGATCGCGTTCGAAATGCCACTTACCGGCGTGACGTTGTAGACCCCCGGAGACGCGTTGCCAGTCTGATAGCTACCGTTGTACCCCCAACACGAGACGGTACCTCCCGCCAGCAGGGCACAGGTGTGGTATTGACCGGCCGCGATTGCCGTCACCGCGCCCAAACCGGCCACGAACGTCGGAATGCTATGCGGGGTGCCGTCGCTAAAATCCCCCAGTTGATTGTAGCTATTGTAGCCCCAACAATAAACCTCACCGCCAGCGTTGAGAGCGCAACTGTGATAAGCGCCGGCGGCAACCGCCGTGACGTTGTTGATTCCGACATAGACCGCCGTGGACGTGGACGCGTTAGTATTGCCGAGTTGGTAATAGGAATTGTTGCCCCAGCATGCAACCAGACCGGCGGAGGTCAAGGCACAGTAATGATCGAGTCCGGCAGCGAGGGAGCGGGCGTTCGAGACGCCAGCGATCGGTACCGCGGCAAAGGTGCCCTGCGAATAGCCGCCGGGGATCTGATTCAGGCCGTAGTAGGCTCCGCCCGCGCACTGCACGTTGCCGCCATCGACCACGGCGCAGACGCTTTGGCTAGCCATGGCCATCGAAGCCCTGACTCCCCTGGTGCACGTTCCGGCGCAACTGGCCGCGGGCGGCTCCATGCCGGAGGCGATCGTCCCGGGCGCGACCGTCGGCGAAAGCGCACTCCACGACGGAAAGGCCGTGGCGTAAGTCAGAGCCGAGGAAAAGGTGCCTGACGTAGGATTGCCGAGTTGGAAGTTCGTGTTGCGGCCCCAGCACTTCAAAGTTCCCGAGGCATCCAGAGCGCATGTATGGTATTCGCCGCCGCCAATCGCGGTGATGTTCGACAGCCCCGCGATCGCCGCCAGCGAGTAGCGACTGATGTTGGTGTCCCCGAGTTCATAGTTAGAAGTGTTAAGGCCAAAGCAGGACACCGTGCCGTCATAGGAAAGCGCGCAGTTGTGCTGGCCTCTTGCCAAGATGGCGATCATCTTATACGCACCGTTGTTGGTGAGGTTTGAGTACTGATCGCCCGCCGAAGAATAACCGGATTGATAACTGGTATTCTGTCCCCAACAAGTCATGTGGCCATGGGTATACTGGCTCTGTTCGTTGACCAGGACGCAGGAGTGCCGGGTTCCGAGCGATAGGGCCACCGTGATTCCACTGATCCCGGTGGTCACTGGCGCAGCGTAGTTGGCCGTGCTCGCGCTCGTTCCCAACTGGTAGTTGCTGTTGGAGCCCCAGCATTTCACTTGGCTCGACGCGATGATCACGCAGTTGTGATAGTCGCCCGAGGCCAACGAAGTGACCGAGCTAAAGCTTGCCTGCGCTTGTGGCGTGGAAAATGGGCCTGCGGTCGTGGTGCCAATTTGGTAAGCGGAGTTGTCACCCCAGCAGCGCACCGTGCCCGAGTTGAGCAGCGCACAGGTATGCAAAGCCCCCGCCGAGACATCGATGGCGGTGGAAATTCCGCTTACCGTGACTGGCGTCGCCGTGTCGCCACCGGTGCCGCTGAGTTGGTTGACGTTGTTGCGGCCCCAGCACTTGACGAGGCCGCTGAAGGTCACAGCGCAGGTGTGGTTGTCGCCGGCGGAGATTGCTACCGCGTCGGTGATCCCCGGGATAATGGTTGCCCCGGGACGGTCCGCCGCGGAGCCAGGATCGCCGACTTGATAGTATTGGTTGTTGCCAAAGCAGCTGACCGTGCCCGAACTCGCGAGGACGCAAGTATGTGCGAGACCGCCGACAATCTGCGGCTTGGTCGCCACGAAACCGCTCGTCAGCGCCAAACTGCGCGACAGAGTGCTCGTCACGCCGCCGTTGGCGTTGACCGTCCACTTGGTCGCGAACGGTCCGGCCGAGAAGTCCGTCAATTGCGCCGAGAGTCCGGTGCTGCTGCCCGCGGTCGACGTGGCTAGCGCCACGGA
Source organism: Pseudomonadota bacterium (assembly GCA_043781115.1). Classification (GTDB taxonomy): domain Bacteria; phylum Bdellovibrionota_B; class Oligoflexia; order Oligoflexales; family CAIYRB01; genus CAIYRB01. The sequence goes on along the minus strand of JAYWBY010000339.1, from coordinate 2,111 downwards.
ACTACCCGTTGCGTTGAGATACGAAACACCCGAGCCGGAGAAAGTCGAAGTGCCCGGAACCGTCAGGAGGCCGCCGTTGCTCAGCGTCGGAGCCGCACCCCAGGCTAGGGCGACGGCGAAGACGTCCGTGACTGTTACCGAGACATCCGTCGTCGTTGCCAGCAAGCCGTCGCTCGCTTGAAAGCGGAAGGTATAAGTCCCCTGATCGTTGACGCCCGGGGTCCAAGATACCGCGCCCCCCGTCGTGGTCATGCCGCTTGGACAAGCGCTGGTGCTGCCGGAGTTGATGCAAGCGTAGGTCACGGCGTCACCGTCCGGATCAGGAGTAGCGGCGACGAGGCTGAAGCTTAGCGCGCTCAATTCCGCGACGGACTTGGCGGGGACGCTCAGGATACTCGGAGCGCGGTTGACGTTGGTAACCGTGATCGAATTGGTCTGGGAGGCCGTCGCGACACCGTCGCTCACCGTGAAAGTGACGTTGGCATACGTCCCGCTTTGGGTGTAATTCGGCGTCCAGGTCACGGAGCCGCTCGAGGTGACGCTCAATCCGGTCGGACAGTTGGCGGTGCACGAATAGGTGAGAGTCTGATTGTCGGCGTCGGTCGCCGAAAGGCTAAAGGAGAGCAGCGCATTCTCCGCCACCGTTTGATTTGCCACGCTTGCCAACACCGGTGGATGATTGGCTGCGCAAACGTAAAGCGAGGTCGCCGACGTCGCCTCGGCTCCCGCGGCCATGACGTTGTCGGGAGTGCCGATTTCGGTCCAGCGCGTAAAGCTTTGGCCGCCGGCGGGGCAGTTGCTGCCAGACGGTTCGTTGGCGACGGTCAGTCCTTGGGACACGCCAGCAGCACCGGTGGCACCCGTGGCGCCGGTAGCTCCGGTAGCGCCGTTACAAACATACAGTCCAGCGCCAATGAAAGACTCGGCCCCGTCCTTGACGCCGTTGTTATTGAGGTCGCCGAAGGTCTGAACTTTGTCACCCCCCGTGGCGCAGTTAGCGCCGGAGGCCTCGACGGTCATGACGATTCCCACGCCCGATCCAGTCGCACCAGTAGCGCCAGCGACACCGGCCGCCCCCACAGCGCCGTTACAAACATAACCAGGAGAGCCTAGCAAAGACTCGCCTCCGTCCAGCGAGCCGTTTGCATTCGAATCCCCGAAGGTCTGAGCTCTCTTGCCGCCATAGGTGCAATTCGCGCCAGCCGCTTCGCTAGCGATGACGATGCCGACGCTGGCGCCCGACGAGCCCGTGCTTCCGGCGGCGCCAGTCGCACCGTTACAGACATAGGTTGCGGCACTAAGATAGGTGTCGCCGCCATCGAGCACGCCGTTGGCATTGCCGTCATTGAAAGTACGCAACTTCTTGCCGCCAGTAGCGCAGTTAGCGCCGGCGCTTTCCAAAGTGATCTCTACCCCTGCATTGACGCCATTCGCGCCCGCCGTTCCGGCAACGCCATTGCAAATGTATTGAATGAGCGAGGTATAGGCTTCACCCAAATCGACGATGCCGCTGCCATTTAGATCGCGAAAGCCTTGGAAACTTTTGCCGCCGGCAGCGCAGTTGGCTCCCGCCATCTCATTTTTAATTTCTATGCCAGCAGCAGCGCCCGCGGCACCGGCGGTTCCAGCGGCTCCGACCGCACCGTTACAAACGAATTGGGCCGGGCCGACCAAGGCTTCGCCCGAGTCCTGCCCGCCGTTGCCGTTGACGTCCAAAAACGTCTGTAGGCGTTTGCCGCCGGCCGCACAGTTGCCGCCGCTACCTTCGGTCGTCAAGGAGATGCCGAGCGTCGCGCCACTTTGACCGTTGCAAACGTACTGCGTCGCTAGGATCGTTTCGCCGAACTCGAACGCGGCATTGCTGTTGATGTCGAGATAAGTCCGGAGGCGCTGGCCGCCTTTGGCGCAATTGTTGCCCGCCGGCTCAGCGTCCAAAGCGAGGCCTGTTGCCACGCCGCTGCCGCCGCCACCGCCGACCGCACTGCAGAGGTACCGAGTGAGTAATACGACGTCGGCTTTGTCTTCGTAGGTGCCGTTGCCGTTGGCATCGTGGAACGTCTGCAGCTTTTGGCCGCCCGCGACGCAGGTACCGCCAGCCGGTTCGGTCGTCA
>JAYWBY010000338.1:0-4984 GCA_043781115.1 Pseudomonadota bacterium | reverse complement strand
TTCATCCGACCAAATCCCAGCTCAGGCCCCCGAGCTGGGCTCCGAGGCTCTGCCGAGGCGCTATGGTAGTAGTTCCTAGGCCCGATTAGCTTATAGTCCGAACCGCATTTTTGTTGTGAAAAATCGGGCTAAATGAGTCAACCGTGTTCAACGGCTAAACAGCGAACAGAGTACCTACCGAGAATGGAGGCCCTGCCGACGTTGTTATCACCACTCTGGCTGACATAAAACGCCGTGGTGTTGGAGCGAAGAACGTACGATTGGGACCAGAAATCATCCTGGATTCTGTTAGCAATAAAGTAGCTCCCGAGGCTTTCTGCGGATAACTTTGGTTCGGGTTCGTCTGAATCCGAGTAGACATTGATCGATTTCGGCGCCTGCCATGTCTTGCCGTACAATGTCAGCCCCGCGCACGCCACCTGAGCTCTATCAAACCAAGTACCGCCTTGCTCGGAAGCCCCCACGTCCGCGATGGCCACCTGAAGCCCGTTCTGGACAAAACGTCGGGGAGCCAGCGTTTCTCCGGACTTAAGATTCTTTGCTCCATCCAAGACAGTGTGAACGCAAAATCGGTCATTGATGTTTGGGACCGGTCGTTCGCCCCTCAACAAGCTGGGCCCGTTCAAATCGACATGTGCACTAATCTCATCGGACGTTTGGCAGGTTTTAACGGCTTGGCAATTTTCCGGCTTTACATCGGCGGCCATCGTCGTCAACTCTGTATGCCCATCGTTGCAGGTATTGGCACTGGGAGCAGCAGGCTCGATCTTCGCAGCATTCGCGAGATCCTTCGTGGAACCGCCGTCCTCACCGGCCGAACACCCCAACATCAAACAGCACGCCGCCGCGCCAACTAATCCCAAGAAGAGTCTCATACACCCTCCAAATCGTAAGTAACTGCTAGATAAGGGAGATTATAGGGGGTCAGAATAGTCTCGGTCAGGACCTGGGGTCAAGCAGGCGGCGATCGAGTTTGGAGATATCACCGAAAATTGTGGATGGAGCAGCTTTGTGGATAAGGGAGAGTAGCCGCAACAAACGGCCTAAAAGCCATGTTGGTCTTTAACATCGCAATCGGCACTTGGGGAGTTGGAGCGTATGCGTCTGCAAGAGCAGCCATGCGTGGCGCGTCATTCGGGGTTGTCGGAGCCTCACTTTGGTATTGGATCGGTATGTATGCTGCCGTTTCTACCGTGTACGTGACGGCCGCTGTGACGCCCAAGTTCGTGGCCTTGGCTCCTGGGATCTGGGGAGTAATGGCGATCCTCTTCGCCGTTCACCATCTGCTCAAAGACCACTATGCTACGCGACGCACGCGAACGGCATGAGCGATTGAGCGCATCTCATCGATCACAGCGCGCCACGCGGCACGCTTCCGCTTGCCCAAGACGACTTCGTAGAACTTTTTTCGCTAGTCGTAACGTAGCTCTAGTCCTGTCTCTCGAGGGGGTTCAGCGGCCGAGGTCTCCTCAACGACCTGGCGCCCTTTTGGACGACCCTAGCTCAGCTCAGGGGCCTGAGCCGACTCGGGACCGCGGCCGCAAAAACGGACGTTATTGCGGCCTAGCTGGCTCGACCGAAACCACCTAATCTAGTGGATGTATCGCCTTATCCCTGGGATTTGGTCGGATGAAGCGAAATGAGGCCGTCCTCGAGCAGAATTCTTCTCAGGAAAATAGCCTCAATGGGCTAATCTCTGCCCGCCCTTTGAGGGTCTCTCCAATGAATAAAAACGAAAGCTTCTACCGCCATCATGCCGGACGTCTCGGCATCGTCATGGCGTTCGTTTTCCTGGTCTTTGCCTTCAGCCCAGCCTTCGTCGTCATGGCTCCGATCGGTTGCATTCTGATCTTGATCGCGATTGGCGCGCGTGGGTCCGGGAGACATTGGCAACGGTGCTTGAGTGACGTCCTCATCGGCTTCCCGGTCATGTGGATGATCTGGGCTTCCCTCGCTCCGTCGACCGGACTTCGCCACATCGTCCGCGACTACCGGGCGCAGATGTACTCGGACCCGAATCAAGCCGAAGACGTCTGCATGCACTTCGAGGACATGCCCAAGGAGGACCGTTGCTGGAACTCGCCAACCTTGCGAAACGGCCTGGCGGGCCAAGCCTCCAAGCAGGTCGTAGCGAGAATCGAATATACATTCGACCTTTCGAAGTTCCATCCGCTGACGATATTTGACATTCAGTACATGAACCTCTTTAGCGTCGACGGAGAGCACGTCATCGACGGCGTCGACTACGGGCATGGCGGGTTCCGCGCGCGGCAGACCGAATACGGACGCCCTCTACCGCAACGTTGGTGGTTCTGGTAGGGCGGTCCAGACGATTAACGCTCGTTCATGCCCTTGCCGGCCAGCATTCCGGGCCTATAGGTTGATCAAAGCCCCCGCACAAGCCCCCCCCCCACCGCTCCTCGGCTGCCGCCTTTGGCCCGAGTCCTGCGCTGTGGCGACGTGTTGCTTCTGCGTTTGCAGGCTACTGTCCAGCCCTGACCGCGCCTCGTGCCTACTTCCGCCTACTTTCGCCTGCTTCGGCCATGGCGCTGCCCTAGCCGGTTGAGTCAGTCGGCTTCGTGCTGCTGCTGATCGATGTCGTCAAAGAGCCTCGCTGACCTCGGGGGATCGCGGGCGGGAGCCCGGCCGTAAAGTCCGAGCGCCAGCAGGATCCGCGCCTCCAAGAGTGGCTCCGTCACGATCTCGATGTTTTCCGGGCGGAGTTTGGCGCTACAGCCCTGGCACTGGCTGACGTCGACACGGAAGACTCTCGCCAGGAGCCTATGGTCGTTTTGGAGTCGTTATCGTGAATGCAAGGCTCTAGAGTTCAGGCAGCATAGAGACGGCTCTGCGAAATCAGGGCAATTCCACATTATCGGAGCTACCTTCTAGCTCTAACGCGCTAACTCCGATTCAACATATTCCCCGCAAGTATACATATGAAAACCAGTGATTTTCAGGGTGTTGTCGGGGTCGACGACGGCGGAAAGAAACAGTGAGCCAGAGTCATCTGAACTAAAAGAATTGCGTTCAAATACACAGGAAATCCTGAATGTTCTGACTGCTGTCGAAATGAAGTCGCGGAGTCCTCGCGTTTCGCAATTACCGACGAAGTCGGACGCTTCGATGGCCTTGTCGGAGTATAAGTTGAAATTGAACGTACGGTCCGTCGTGTTGCTGGTCGCAGTGCAACCTTCAAATGGCCTGCAGGTCGTCACTTTTACCGTCGCGGCGAGTTTTATTGGCGCTTCCCTACCTGGCCCATTGCGAACCGGCTGGGCCATGCCCGTTGCTGCGATCGCCAGTCCGGTCGCCTCGAAGACCTGTGTGTAGGGTGAACAACCACCCATTCTTGCCGAACCAACCCGCAAATCTAGGCTCTTGAACCAGCTTTTATACCAATGATTTATGAACTCGGCAGCCACCCGAGGCTCTGCCGAGGCATGCTCGATTGCAGCTGGCAAAGTCTTCTGAATCCCGCGGGTCAAGCATTGGGTGTTCGCCCGGCGGAGGCGAACTAGCTCACTCACAACCGCGGCTGCCCTTTTGACACGCATACACGTAGGCGTCGATGGGGTTGACGCGCCCGTCGGGTGACTCCAGGCGCACGTGAATCAGCTGCCCGGCCTCGAGTGCGACGTGCGCCGGCACGGAGAACGGAATGTAGCCGAGTTCGTTCGCCATCACGACGTCGACCTCGCCCGAGGTGCCGCCATAGTATTGGTAGAGCCTTGCGTTCGCATCGGCGTATCCGAAGTCCGGGAGTACGACGCGAAGCGCAGACGCGCGGACGTTGATGTAGCCGCGGTTGAACAAGTCGAGCTGGAGCGACGACGGGCCGCTTCCCTGTGAAAGCCGGATTTTGGTCGGGATCAGATCGCCGCCGGCCAGCGCGTACGTCGATGCGGAGAAAGCGACCAAGACAACGGTTGCCTTGGCAAGGAGTTGGGAGATGCGGGCGATCATGGGAAACCTCGTTCGTCATAGGGGAAAATCAGGGCTCTCCCTAATACGCGCAGAAGCGGGCCAAAGGAGCTCACTGCCGGGTCATATAGTTGTATATTCTATGTTCTTGCCGACCTCGGAGGACCTTCGCGGACGGGGAAAGCTATGGAGTGGGCTGGCCGTCGCATGAAAGTAGGTCGGCGTTTGGATTTCGACATCGGTGATCGCACCGAGCGACGTCAGGCTCTTCGCCGCCAAGATTGCGGCGGTCTAGCGTAGTACCCTGCGAGCGCCGTGCCGCCGACCAACGCCGTATCTTTCAAGCCGGCGCCGAAGGTGTGGCCGATGGCTAGCCTCAGCGGCCCCGGCAACGCCGCCCTCTGGCTAGATTCTGGCGCGTTTCGCGCCAGAATCTAGCTACTAGCCCGTTGCGCTCATGGCGGCGGAGGCGAGACGTTGCCGCCGATGTTGACGAAGAGGCGCATGCCGAGCTTGTCGTCGTAGCTCAAGCCTGGCCCGGAAAAGTGATCGATGTCGACTGCCATGGCTTCTTCTTTGGTGAGGCCACCATAGGCGACCGTGGGATAGTCGGCCCAGACCAGGGTCCCGGCGGGAGCCAGGGGAATTGCAAAACCGATGGTCTTGGGTAAGCGGTTACCATGGTCGTCCGCCACGTTCATCGAGAGGTAAGCGCCCGTCGTGCTGCTGACGAGGAGAATCTCTTCTTGCGAGGCAAGGCGCCAAGTCTTGACGTCGTCGGCTCCTGCGGCCAAAGTTCGCCATTCCCAATCGATGCTTTGAATCGTCCGGTCGTCGTTGAGGTTGAATTTGATGAACGGCAGGAGATAGACCTGATCGACCGGAAAATTCGGCACGGTGATGTTGGGAAACGTCAGCGTCTTGTCTCCGGCACCAATGACGTAGCGTCCGTTCGGCGGTTTGACCGGCGACGAGAAGTCGACTGAGAAAGAGTATTGCGGGTTGTCCGCCGTGGGTGGAACGAACGGCAACTCCAGGGGCACTCCGGCAGTGGCCTTCC
>JAYWBY010000337.1:0-4987 GCA_043781115.1 Pseudomonadota bacterium | reverse complement strand
ATTGCAAGGACGAGAGCCTTCAGTTAATTAGCTCGCAAGCTGCCGTGGACGTCGAGCGACGCTGCAAAAAGCCCATTCATGAATGGTACTTGATTCGCTACCTGAAGGCAGAAGGTGTCTGGTGACGATGGAGAACAGCGAAGTGGCGAAGTTCCGCGAGATCATCAACAGCACGTACAAATCGCTCGAGCATCCCGACTTTTCCTTCGTCAAGAAGGGTTTCAGCTCGCGACCTTATGACCCGCTCATCAAGCGGCTGCGCGACTACGCCGCGGTGGAAGAGTGCACCGAAGCGGAAGACGACGTCTGCTTCAGCTATTTCTTGAAGGGCCGCGATTCGCTCTGGAAGCTCGACCTGTCTCTCGTCGGCCCGTTCGGCATCTTCGTCCGGTTGAAGAACCGCGTCGCCAGCACCGACTTTCTTCACTTCAGCAAGGGCGACCTGAACGGTTACGAGCGCAAGATCCTCGACATGCTCAACGGCTCGGGCATCCGGCTTTTGACCGTCGACGAATTGAGCATGGACATGCCGCTGATGCTCTTCAACACGGCGAAGGGCAACGTCCGCTTGTACCAAGCGCTCTTCTCCGACCGCGAAGCCCTACCCTGGCAAGCCTGAATGATGGGTCAGGGACTTACTGGAAGTGCCTGACCCCATCATTCGTCGGAGCCGAAGTAGATGTCTTGCTGGTTGCCCGTGAACGGGCCGCGCACCAAGCCTTTGTCGACCAGGAATTTCTTGATCGCGTGGCGGGCGTAGCGAATGTTGTAGCGGCGCAGGATTTCGTAGCAGCCGAACATCATCTGCTCGGCGGTCTGGACGCGTTTCTGCGAGCTGTACGTCAAAGAGCCTTTGAGCAACTTGACGATCATTGCGTTGAGGCCGCGGTCGGTGATGCCGAGCTTGTCGAAGCTGATGCGCTTCATGGCCGCGAGCACCTTCTTGCGTTCGGTCGACGCCGGCACGGCCTTCCGTCCCGCGATCATTTCGTAGAGGATCAAGCCCGCGCAGTAAATGTCGGTTTGCGCGCAGACGGAGGCTTCCGAAATGTGCTCGGGCGAGTAGTAGCCGGGCGTGCCGACCATGTAGTTTCGGTAGTCTTCGATGTCCATCTGCGCCGACAGGCCGAAGTCGGTGACCATGACGCGGCCGGTCTTGTCGATCAAGATGTTGGCGGCGGACAGGTCGGAATGCACCGTGTCGTGCAAGTGCAGGTGGTCGATGCCTTTCATCATGTCGATGATGATGGACAGCGCCACGAGCGGCGGCACGGAGCCAACTTGCTTCAAGAAGTTGTGGCCGGACCAACCTTCGATGAATTCGGTGACGATGTAGCAGTTCGGCGGCTCGAAGTGGCTGTCGAGGTACCCGACGATGTGCTTGTGGTGCATCCCGGCCATGATTAAGAGTTCGCGATGGAAGATGCCGAGGAACTTGCGGTTGTGGACGTACTTGTCGTGGAGGACTTTGATCGCCACGGTTTTGCCGGTGCGTTCGTCGATGCCACGGAAGACGCGGCCCAAGCCGCCGACGCCGACTTCTTCGACGATGCGGTACGGTCCCATTCGTTCGGGGAATTTTTTGTTGGGCTGATTCATCTCAATCTAGTTATCGGGAGCAGAAGCGGAATACTTATTGGATGCGCCCGCGGCGCGGCGTTGATCTTGGCGAAGTCATGGATTTTTATGCGTGAAATCAGACGGTTGCAGATCAACCATTCGGCAAGAGGCGGATACCAAATCCCGCACAACCCGCGCGGCGAATACGGTCGTCTGAACCCGGCCTGCTTCTCTTATGGTTACTTTTTAGGAAAGTAACGTCGGACGACCGTGATCATTACGCGTCGCGAGACGGTGATAAATCTCGGGCGTGACTTCGTTGGCGTAATATCCAAGAATCCCGAGGATCCTCGTCAACATTTCGTAATTGAAACCCGTCGACAATACCTGGCAAGCCAAACTCAACTCGCCTTCTTCCGTCAATCCGACCTTCACCATCTGCATGCGCCCGTTCAACTCGAGCAAATCCCGCGAGAGGTCGGGGCAACGTCCCAACTCCAAGGTCAAATCGACGAGCGGTTTGACCTCGAAGGAGACGCACGTTTGCGTCAACCGAATCTGCAAGGGGTAGAGGCGTTGCTCGCCTTGAAAACCCGTAGTCCAGGCGTTGTCGCCATGGGCCTCGAAGGTCCAGCCATACTCCGTGAGGAGCGATTCCAGCGCATCGGACGTGAGCAGCTGCGACATCGAGGGACCTGCGTTTGTTGAGGAGTTAGTCTTTTGAGGCTAGCGACTCTTCGAGCCTTGGTCAATTGTTTCAGGGCGGCTGCGGCGAGCACCGAATCGATTCAAAAGTTATGTGTATATTTTAGGCAGTTCGGCACGAGACGAGGTAGCGCCTTCCGTGTATTCTCGAATGATGTTCGCGGCTCAACCCAAAATTGACGTCCACATGCATTTGGCAGGAACCGGCTGCTGCAATTCCGGCTGCTGGGTTTCCCCGAAGTTCAAGGCGCGGCACACTTTTCGGTTGCTGAAGTTCCTTCACAAGATCTCCGACGAAGCGATGCGGACGACCATCGACGACGATTGGGCGGCGAGGATCGCGGCGCTTATTCGGGGGAGCGGGCTCGACAAGGGCGTAGTGTTGGGCTTCGACGGCGTCTATCACCACGACCACGGCCGCTTCGACGAGGCCGAATCGCAGCTCGTCGTGCCGCCGGAGTGGGTGTTCAAGGTTTGTCGCCAGCACAAAGAGCTCCTGCCTGGACCGTCGATCAATCCTTACCGGGCCGACGCGATGAAGCAGCTCGAGTACTGCATCGAACAAGGCGCCGTGCTCATCAAGTGGTTGCCCGCCGCCCAAGCGATCGATCCGGCCGACCACAAGATCGGCGAGTTCTACAAAGTCTGCGCGCGAGCGAAAATGCCGCTGCTGATTCACATGGGCGGCGAGCGGACGTTTCGCACGGTGACTCCGGAGTTCAACAACGTCGAGCGGCTGAGGCGGCCGCTCGACGCCGGCGTACCGGTGATTTGCGCGCACACAGCGACGAGAATCCTCGGCTCGGACGAGGGCGACCAGATCCCGGAACTGAAGCGCCTTTTGAAGGCCTACCCGCATCTCTGGGTCGACAACTCCGGCCTATGCAATCCGAGCCGGTTCGCGCACCTGCCGGAGTTGGCGAAAGACCAGGCGATCGCCGAGCGGACGCTTTACGGCAGCGATTTCCCCGTGCCGTCGAACTCGTTTTACTATTTGAAGGCGCTCGGCCTCAGGCGCGTCATCAATTTCGAGAAGATGCCGAACGCAGTGGCGCGCGACGTCGAGTTAAAGCGCACGTTCGGCTACCCCGATGCGACTCTGACGCGGGCCAACCAGGTCCTGGCGAATTTGGACCGCTGGCTCTAGCCCGGGTGGAAAGTGGATGAGCCTTTCGGCTGACATCGTAGTGCGACCTTATCGGGCTGACGACGCCGGCGCCGTTAGCGAAATCTGCTACCTGACCGGGTATATGGGGGAGTCGGCGCAAGGGCATTTTTGCGACCGCGAATTGTTCGCGCTCCTCTGGGCGTATTCGAACATCGCTTATTCGCCGAAGTCGTGCTTCGTCGCCGTCAGCGAATCGAAGGTTGTTGGTTACTGCCTCGTGGCGGCCGATACGAAAGACTTTGGGCGTTGGTTGCTAGAGACGCACAAGAGGGCGATCATCAAGCGAACGTTGTCGTCGACCATGTGGCGCAGCCCAAAGGACCTCGGTTGGCTCTTTCGTTGGAACAGACCCGCCAAGCCGGATGCGGGTCTTCCGGCGCTGCTCGAGTCGTATCCGGCCCACCTACACATCAATGTCTTGCCCGGCGTCCAGCGCAAGGGCATTGGCCAAATACTGATCGCGGCCGCTTTTCAGCACTTGAAGGACTGCCGCGTCCCTGGAGTGCACTTGAGGACGACATCGAGAAATGCCTCGGCTCTTCGCTTCTACGACAAGATTGGTTTCCAACGTTTGAAGGTCAGCACCGACACCCTGTGGAACGTCCCCGGCGTGCAGCACGTATGCATGGGCATCAGTCTTTAGTCACTCGGGCTGGCGAAGATAGGACTTGCCGTCCCATAGGTAATCACGCCGGCCGGTCTCGCCAAGCGAAATGCCGAGGCACGGCTTGCCGCCCTTGCACTTCTTCTCGGCCGTAAGTTCGCTGAAGGCGAGGCTCTTCAAAGGAATCCGGCGCACGGCGTAGCCCGTGGCTTGGCTGTCGACGACGAGAACCGCGCCGCGAGCCGGCGTGTCGTCCTCGACGACGAAGAACGCCAAATCTTGGCGGCCGTCGCCGTTGAAGTCGCCGACGATCGCGTGCTTCGGATGCCCGGAATAATAAAGCGCTGCGATCCACGAGCCGTCGAACTCTTGGGGCCCGGGCAGGTGAAAGCCCTTCAACGCTTGCTCGAGGCCAGCGGCCGCCGCTTTCGGCACCGCGATTTTGATCATCGGTTCCTCGACCGTTACGGCCGGCGCGTCTTGGTCGGTGGTGAACTGCATCAGGTAGCGCGATAGCGAGATCTTGGCGTTGTAGGACGCCCCTTTGCCGGCGGGCATTTTCACGAAGGCGCCAAGGTCGGTCTTCAAGTGGTCGGCCAAGCACTTTTCCAGCGCCGGTTCGTGGACCTTCAAAGACGAAAAGTCGACCTTGTCGATTTTCGCTTTGCCGTCGATTTGGAGCGCCGCGGAGAAGTCGATGCGGCCCGGCAGCTCCTTGGCGGCCTTGGGGTTCGCTGTTATGTGCTGGTAACAGACGAGAAGGTCGAGTTTCCGACCGTCCAAATACTCGTGCAGATACGCGGGCGTGAAGACCCGGGGCGGCGGCGCGACCGACTCGGCGCCGGCGATTTGGGTAACTCCTCCGACCAACGCCGCGAGGAACCATTTTCGGATCAGCAAAGATTCCCTCTCTTTCGTAGAACCTGTCAGAACGATTCACGAATTATTGG
>JAYWBY010000336.1:0-1696 GCA_043781115.1 Pseudomonadota bacterium | reverse complement strand
CCGGGTCGACGTGGCAACCTTGGCAGTCGAGCGTGCAGCGACGCTCGAGGACTGGACGTTGCGACCGTCCCGGGTTGTGGCAACCTTGGCAGTTGTTGGCCTCTTCCAGCGCAATGAGCGGCGTCGCGCGGGCTGGAACGGTCCAACCGGCCAGCGTCACCAGGGCCAGCAAGGCAAGCTCCGTTACGCGCGAGCTTCGTGGTAGACTCAAACGCACACCTAGTCTCGTTTTCCGCGGTTTTTTGGGCTTCTGTATGAAGAATAATATCACCTTAGCCCGTGCATTGTCCCTCGCCCTGTTGGCCGGCGGACTCGCGGCTTATCTGGCGACGAGCTGCTCGACGGAAGCCGCCAAACCCCGCGATGTTAGAGCGCATACCCGCGTCATCAAAGGCGTTGCGCACGCCGAACCGGCGACCAAGGCGGAACGCTATTGCGCCTACTGTCACGGCCAGGCGCTGCAAGGCGGTCTCAAGGGCGAACCCTCCTGCTATAGTTGCCATGGCAAGAATTGGCTCGACGACTCGTTTGCGACGGTCTCGGCGCCGCCCGACCACACGATCGTAAACCAAGAGTTTCATCACCTCCCGGGCCACTTTTCGCCGGACGCCAACTGCGTCAGCTGCCACGGTGCGACCTTGCAAGGCAACTTCGCGTCCGGCCTGACGACGCCTGGCTGCAACCTTTGCCACTCCGCGCTCTGGCTCGAGCGGGTGCCGCCTCCCTGACGGTCGGCCTTGCGGATCAGGTTTTATTAGGGATATGGTGGCGTTCGCTGTGCGAGCGAGCTGCAGGAGCCTATGGTTCGGGTCTTCAACGCAAAAGATTGCGACGGTCAGTTCATCCACTTCGACGTCACCGGCGCTCGCCTGGCCTCGACCCCGACGAAGGCGCCGACGCTCGTTAATTTATCCAATTATTCTAGAGTGTTGAAGATATCCGAAGTCGAGGACTTCGCGGCCCTCGACGACCGTGCCGGCGTCGACGCCGAGGGCCTGACGATCCTGCCCGCCGGCATCGACGCGCACGTCCACAGCCGCGATCCGGGGCTGACCCACAAGGAAGACTGGACGACTATAGCGCGCTCCGCATGGCGAGGGGGCGTCGTCGCCGTCGCCGACATGCCGAATACGTTGCCCGCGACGATGACCAAGGCCGCGGTCTTGGCGAAGGCGGAGATTGCGCGCGCCTCAGGCGTCGATTTCAGCCTCCTGGTCGGCGTCGGCGCCGGCAACATCGACAAGGTCGGCGAGCTCCTGAGCGACCCGTCGCTGCCAGTCTGCGCCTTGAAAGTCTTCTACGGCAAGACGACCGGCGAATTGATGTACGACGACTTGGAGACTTTGGCCCGTTCGCTCCCGAGCGACGGCAAGAAACTCATCGTCTTTCATTCCGAGGACCAATGCACCGTCGACTGCAACCACAGCAAGCTCGTGGAGCGCACGCGGCAGAAGGACAACGCGGCTTTTGCCGTGCATTCCGAGATCCGGAGCAGCGCCGCGGCGCACGCGTCGACGAGGGTCATTCTCGAGTGGGCGCGGACGTCCTACCGCCGGCCCATTCATATCGCCCACGTGTCGACGCCGCTAGAAGTCGAGCTGATCGTCGAAGCGCGTGAGAAGGGCGTCGCGGTCACCTGCGAGGTGGCGCCTCATCACCTGCTCCTTTCGACCGCCGACTACCCTCGTCTCGGGCC
>JAYWBY010000335.1:0-5020 GCA_043781115.1 Pseudomonadota bacterium | reverse complement strand
CTCGGCCTGCGCCTGTCAGATCGGATATTTTGGGCAGCGCAGCGCGCACGGAGTTCGATATGTCCCCGTCAGCTTCCGAGGTCCCCGACCCCAGCACGGCGGCTATTTGATTTAGAGCAATGTCACGTGTAAAACGCTGGTAGGCGCGCGCAGCGAGGGCGATGACGGAAATGGCGCCGAGATCGGCGACGACGAGGCTGAAAGAACCGACAAGTATTGCCTGGAGGACATAGGTCGGCGGAACGTCCGCTACCGCAAAGAACCCCATCATTCGCAGGGAGTCATATAGAGCGAAGAGGGTTATCACACCAGCAAGACGGAACCTGCTGATGATCAAAAAAATTGACATTGAAACTACGATAAGAGCGTAAGTGATCGCCCAGGTTGAACCCGCCCTAAAATATTGCCAATTCAAGTTTACGACTAACAGCACCGCGACGATGGAAAGAACAATGGAGGCAAAGTGCATCTTTGTTTTTCTAAAAATCATCGAAGTCAACGGTCCTAGCACTACTGAGATTACTGCGACAGTCCGTAGAATTCGACTCCTTAGCTCTCCATCTGGCATTAAAGAATCAATCATTCCGGTACTAATTGCGGAAACGATAACTGCAGCTCCGGAACTTATCGCAATTACGACCAAGCCCTGTCGGCGAACTTGGGCCCCAGCGCCGGAATTCGGCGCCAAAAAAGCCGCAAACAAAAGAATTCCGAGTACGCAGAGTCCCACGATACTCGTCAAAGTCGAAATGGTCGGCGAAATGTCCGGCACGCTTAAAATTCCTTCATGATCGGTCGAACGAGGGAGTATTCCGACAAAGTAACCCATCTTGACGGCTTTAGGCTTCGTTGCCACAAGGCGATATCTGGCCCCTGACTCTACGGAATAGACTCGCAGGCCCATCCAGCTTTCATTTGCAACCCCCCGAACTACGGAAATCGGGAATACCTCCCGACTGTCAGATTGCTTATACAAAGTGTGATAACGCATGACGTGCCCAAGCAGCAGGTATTTCCCTTGCGGCCTTAGCAAGAAAGTTCCGGTACAATTCAAGTCGTCGCACGTTTCTGATATTTTCTCAGGCTCAACAAGGTTGACGCCTAACGCGTAGAATCTCAGCTTAAAAACGGCGAACTGACCAATGTATAGAGTGCAGACGGCTAAAATAGTCGCATACAGAATAGTCCGAACCCTCTTTTCTCGGGGCTTAGACATGTTCATGAAGCGCCAACTTTTCGGCCATGCCGCATTTTATGATCGAACGCGCGCAGGACTTGAGCTCGGCGATATAAGACTATGTCGAGCAGTTTATCCACTGATCGAAAACTGCACGAGGACCGGAACTCGAAAGTTCCATATCGCGTCGGCCGGATATACGACATATCTCTAACAGGGAAGAAAGAGTGATTTGGGAATAGTCTGGGAGAGACATTAAGCAAATCGCAATACTGCCCGATAGTTTCCGGAATTGATTTAGGAATTGTTCTTAGAGCGTACATGTCTCCATATGCGGTTTCATAAAATTTGCCGCGGAGATTCCTCTCAAGATTGTTCCTAAAAACCTGCTCTCTAACAAACAGACTAATGGCCTCAGGTTCCGATTCATAAAGTATCGGTAGTACTTGAAGGTCTTCTTCCCGAAATATATTTAAGTGCAAGTGAGTCGCGACGATTAACGCCGGAAATACGGCGGTATAAAACGGCGAGTCCGTTGCGTTCTTCTCGAGAATTCCAACGTGCGAACTCAACCTATCCAACTCCACCAACTCCATCTTCACCGGCACATCCGGCAAACAACTCATGTCCAGCCGCTCCAACCCCACCTTCGCCAACGCCGCGTCCACCTCCGCAAACGTCTTGTCCAGCAGCGTACGAATATCTTCAATCGCGCGCCGCGGCGGCAACGCGATCTCCAGGATGTGCCAGGCAAAATCCGGCTTGATGGCAATGAACCCGCGCTCGGTGTCTTTGCTGATACGCCCCGGTTGATCCTTGAGGTCGCGGTCGTGATAGCCCGAATCAGCGACCAAGTGCCCGATCGCCTCCATGTACTGCTTTTTCGTCGCAAGCTCGAACGTGTTTCCGTGCACTTTCGCGATGAAGTATTCGATCTCCAGACCAATCGTCAGCTGCGCCGGATCGTAATTCCAGAACGGGACCTGTTGCCCCCCAAACCAATAGGCGCGGAGACGGTCTGCCGTCATGACGTCCGCAGCTGCAATTTGTCTGTTCTCGCCCATCCCGCCCTCTAAGAGTCTTGGTCTCGCCGTAAGGAATCGGGCGGTTGAACATAAACATTAGAAAAATTGCCATCTAAGCCGATTTTTGCAGTTGTTTAGTACATTTACGGATGTCGCTGGACGGCCCTCTGGGTCAACAACCGGCCGATTGTCCCAAAATTGCGCCGACCAATCTCTTTTCACCGCAGCAACTTCGATTGGTTGCATGCAATTTCACCTGGCCCGGCAATTGAAATGTCCTAGGCGGCAACCACCTAGGAGATTCCAAATGAAAGCTGAACCAGCAACACTCGCACCGTTCGTCCGCCTCGCACTCTTGATTTCAATCTGTCTCGGGTCATTTGGCTGCGCTCCGAAAGAAGAAGAAGAGTCGGATACGAAGTCCGAAATCGTCACCTCGGCGATGGCCTTCGCGGCGAAGGTCATTGGGTTGACGGTGCGCAGCCTAAATTTAATCGTGGACCTGACTCAACTTACGACCGGTGACTCAAGTCCTCATCAGCGAGACGCGATGGAACATCGTTCACACGAGCATTCGATGGACAACGGCGGAGCGGACATACCGCGAGACTTGCGTTACGACGCGGGAAGCGTTGCACTTTGGGAAGAGACTCTGGCTCTTACAAGTAGCGGCAGCCGCAAATTGGGCGGCGATTTTAACGGGGACGGCAAAGTTGATCCAGTCGTGCTGCGGCCGAGCGAGGGAACCTGGTACGTCTGGGCGAACGGCCCCACAGGGCAAGTCCGTTTCGGTGAACCGGGAGACTTTGCGCTGCCTCTCGACTTTGACGGCGACGGTCTGGCCGAGCACGCGGTCTATCGTCCTTCGACGGGAGAATGGTTCATCAACGGTCAAGGTACGGTTGGATTCGGCGACCCGGGCGATATTCCGGTTCCACAGGATTACAATCGAGACGGCAAGGTCGACATCGCAGTTTATCGGCCATCGGAGGGAAACTGGTACGTGAAGGACCAGTTCATCGTGCAATGGGGCGAACCGGGTGACATCCCGCTCCCCGGCGACTACAACTCCGACGGCGTCGTCGACCTAGCGGTCTATCGTCCAAGCGAAGGAATTTGGTACATCAAGGACATCGGAAACTTCCGCTATGGTGAACCGGGCGACGTCCCGTTGCCGGGCAACTACGACCGTCACAAAGGCGTTCAACTCGCCGTCTACAGACCTTCAGAAGGCAACTGGTACATGTTTGGCCAAGCTCCGATCCACTTTGGAGAGTCCGGCGACATTCCGATTCCGGGGGATTACAACGGCGACGGCGTCACCGACATCGCGGTGTACCGCCCAAGCACGGGCCAGTGGTTAGTCAGAGGTCAATCGGGGTTCCCCCTGACTTGGGGCGCCCCGGGGGATACTTTGACGGCATTTCCAAACTAAGCTCCAAGGCCCTAAATCGCGCGACGGCTAGAGGTCATGTCACAGGAAACTGCTGACATGACCTTTTACTTAGGCGGTCACTAACGTGTCCTTGAGGCGCTACCTCAAAACGAACATGCGGCGCCATCGCTCAGCATCATTTTAGCTCCGGACGAGCAGGTCCCGTTGCCGCCGCTGGCCAAGGTCCCACCGCTGGCCGGTAACGCAATTGTCGAATCAGCCGGAGCAAGAAAGATCAGCAGTGTGTAATCGCCGGCAGCATTGTCGCCTTCGTTGTCGACGTCGCAGTGGTAACCGAATTCAATTCCCTTCGTTGTTCCAGCCGGTATTAGGTTGGTAAAAGCAGGGGTATGAGTGCCCGCGCCGCTCTCGTTGGCGTCGGCCTGAGAGACAGAGAGCCATCCGGCAAGAAAACCGCGGATGCGCCACTAAGACCGTAACGGATTCATTCCGGTCTCTCCCACCGTAAAAACACTGGCCTTATACCGAAACAGCCATTTTCTATTGACATACATCTTAATATGTTTATAATGCGCGCGATTTGCAGCCCTCGCCCCTCAAGGAATAGTCCATGAAAACGCTTTTTGCAGCCTTCCTCGCATCTCTCTCACTCACCTCCGCTGCATTGGCCGACCAGCCAGCTCCAAGCAAAATCGAAACCACCTATTCCTTCCTTAAAGAAGCAGTGGAATTCAAAAAGTTCCACACCGAGATCCACACAGACATCTCGACGGGCGTACACATCGATTTCTTGCGCACGCAGATCGTTACCGACGTCAGCCGCAACAACGAAGAACTTCGCTTCACTCTCTCGTGGAGCATCACGCAAAACAACTTCGACCGCCTGCCGGACGGCACGCTTTCGGCGACCCCCGCCAACAAGGACCGCATCGGCACGACGCTCTGCCGCGTCAGCGAAAGCAAAGCGACTGGCGAGATCACCGGTATCTGCTCGGCGCAATCGAACTCGATCGTCCATAGCGGCGGCGCCGGTGACACCGTCAAATTGAGCCTCGTCGACGGCCGCCTGACGTTCTTGCGCTTGACCGCCCTCTACTTCGACATGTTCGCCCAAGACAACACGTATCTCCCGGCGCGCAATCGCGTGACCACGACCGTCTCGAAAAACGCCGATGGCAAGACCGTTTGGGTCGAAGAAAGCGCCGACTGGCGCGTCAGCCCCGACACCCTCGAACCGACGACTCCAGAAAACACGCTGCCCGTTACGACCGTCATCGCCGACTAAATGCGGCTGCGCCCGGAGTTAGACGAACCGTCCAACAGGGATGGCTCGTCGAACCCGGGCGGTTCCGGTCGTCCGTTCAGTCAGTTTTCGGTCATCAGACCTTCAAGCGTCGTCATCCCCACTTCCAGCTCCGACAT
>JAYWBY010000334.1:0-5030 GCA_043781115.1 Pseudomonadota bacterium | reverse complement strand
AGGTCCAAAGCCTGCTCTCGGGTGAGCTCGACCTGAACGACGCCGTCGTCACCATCAACGCCGGGGCTGGCGGCACCGAATCTTGCGATTGGTCGTCGATCCTCTTCCGGATGTATCTGCGGTACGCCGAAAGAAAAGGCTGGGAGACCGAGGTCCATGACATGCTCAATGGCGAGGAAGCCGGCATCAAGAACGTCACGTTCACGGTCACTGGTCCTTACGCCTTTGGCATGTTGAAGGCTGAATCCGGCGTCCACCGGCTCGTCCGGATCAGCCCTTTCGACTCCAACGCGCGCCGCCACACCAGCTTTTCCTCGGTGTTCGTCTCGCCGGTCGTCGACGACACGATCAAGATCGACATTAACCCCGCGGATCTCCGCATCGACACCTATCGCGCCAGCGGCTCCGGCGGCCAGCACGTCAACAAAACCGATTCGGCCGTCCGGATCACGCACAACCCAACCGGCACCGTCGTTGCCAGCCAGACCCAGCGTTCGCAGCACCAGAACAAAGACAACGCCATGAAGCTCTTGCGCAGCGCCCTTTACGAACTCGAGCTCGAGTCGAGGCGGAAGGCCCAAGGCCTCGTCGAGGCCGCGAAGAGCGACATCTCGTTTGGCAGCCAGATTCGGAGCTACGTCGTCCATCCGTACCAATTGGTGAAGGACGTGCGAACGGAATATGAGACTTCGGATTCCGCCGGTGTTCTCGATGGCGACCTCGACGCCTTCATCAACGCTTATCTCGTGATGACGAGGAAGCCGTCATAAGGGGCTTGGAATCGCCTTGGATAGCTCACGCAGCAATCCTGCGGTTGCTGCCTCTGGGTCATTTCCTACCCATGGAATTTCTAAGTCCGGCCGGACCCCAAACGTCTCGTTGGTCCCGTCTTTGCGGAATCGCGCGCAGTTCGAGGCCTGGAGTTCAATTCCTGAGTGCGGAAGTTTCAAAAGTGGCTTCGCGCCGTTAATGTGACCGCAGCCAAGACCGCTAGTCGTTTCCCCAACCAAGACTGCGGCATTCGCATGGCGCAAAAGTAGCAGAACGTGTCGCCAAAGGTCAGCTGGCCGCCGGCCCGGTAGTTCATTCCTTCGTAGTGCACCGTCTTGTCGAGCGTGCCGAGGTTGACGCGGGCGTGGCTCCAGCAAGCGGCCGGGCATCTTCGGCTCATCGGCTCTTTCTGGCTGGGCCCTTACGGCATATGCAGAATTAGCTGGTGAAGGTGAAGGCTTTGAGGAAGTCGCTCCACGTCGACGCCGAACGCCAGTCCCAGGTGCCCTCGAACCGGAGGGCATGGTCCTTCAGGAGGCGCTCGGCGGAAGCACCCTCAAGAAAGAGTGCCCGCCAAGCCGCGTCTTCTCCACGCGCGACGACGTCGGCCAGCCGAGGCCGCCCCCGCCTCGTCTCGAGGCGGCCGTCGCGCTGGGTCAACTGGAAGACCTGCGAGCTCGCAACGAGCTCGACGACCCATGTGCTCCCCGTCGCTTTGAAGCGCCGCCGCAGGGCGACCACCGCCCACGCCAAATCGAGCTTGTCGCCGCGTTTCGGTCCCTCCTTGAGATAGCGACTTCCCCATTGGCCGAGTGCCATCACCGCCGGCTCGAGCTCGAGGCCGACCTGGTCGAGCTCGTAGGCGCCGTCGAATTTTTTGACGATGCCGTGCTCCTGCATGGCGGCTAGGCGCGCCGCCAACAGGTTCGTCGTGATGCCTGGTAACCCCGCCAAAAGCTCAGAATAGCGCGCCGGTCCGAGCAGCAAGTTGCGCGCGACGAGCAACGTCCACCGCTCTCCGATCAGGTTGAGGGCCTTCGCAAGTCCGCAAAACTGTTTATAATTCTTCTTTACCATAAACTTTCTTTTACAATAGTCGATACTATCGTAAACTAAAGCAAAGAGGGAGACCATGGGAAACGCCGCGCTAATCCTGATCTTCGCCACCATTGTGCTTACCGGCCTTTTCGTCTACGCAACCGGTCGAGCTGCGACGACTCTGAAGTTGCCGGCGCCGGAACGCCAAAGGCGACGGCTCCAGGCCTGTTCCTTCTCGATGCTTTGGCTCGGCGCCGTCGGCTCGCTTGGCGCTAGTGGCTGGCTTTCCGACTTCACGTCCTTGCCGCCGCATCTTCTGCTTTTCTTGGTTGCCGTAGCGGTCAGCGCCGTCTTGCTGAGCCGCTCGCCACTTGGCAAGTTGCTCAGCGCCGGCTTGCCTTTCGCGGCGTTAGTGGGCTTTCAAGGTTTTCGCATCTTGGCGGAGCTCGCTCTCTGGTCGGCGCACAAAGAGGGGCTAGCCCCGGTGCAGATGTCGTTCGAGGGATTGAACTTCGACATTTTGTCGGGAATATCGGCCTTAGTGCTGGCCCCATGGCTGGCTCGCCGTCCCTCGCGCCCGGTGATTTGGGCGTGGAACTTCGGGGCGCTAGCGCTGCTGCTCGTCATCGTCGGGATCGCCGTCTTGTCGGCGCCAACGCCGCTCCGTCAATTTATGAACGAGCCCGCCAACACGTTCGTGGCGCGTTTTCCCTATGTTTTGCTGCCGGGCGTGTTGGTCTTCGCCGCATTGCTCGGACACTTGCTCGTCTTCAGGAAGCTCCGCACCCCTGCAAATTAAGCCGCAGCGCGCGAATTCTCCGGCTTCACCAGCCAGACGAGGCGCCCGGCTTCGCTCACCAAAAGCTCTTGACCCTTGACGCAAGGAAGGAGAGCCGGGGAGTGGCGTTCTTGGCCTGATTCCGAGAGGGCGCCGCTGACGACCCCCAAATAGCCGTCAAAAGGCGCCCGGACCACGACGCCCTTGGGGTGGAATTCCGGACGCCGAGAAGCGATCCACGCAGCCCGCGCCTCGAGCGACAGTCCGCGGAGCTTCTCGTGATCCCGCAACAAAAGATCCATCGCATGGCGATCGCAGCTGTCCCAGACGGCCTGGGCGACGTCGGCGTCGGCGGCTAAAAACGCGGCGAAGTCGTCGCGGTCGATGTGAATCAAGATCGACGGGGCGGAGGTCTTCGCCGAGGCGATGCGTTTGACGCCGCAAATGAGCGCCATTTCGCCGATAAATTCGCCCGGCCCGACGGTTTGGACCAAGGTTTCGTCGAGCGCGCCACGTTTCAGGATGTTGACTGAGCCGGAAACGACGAGATAAAGCGCGTCCCCGGCATGGTGTTCCCTGAGAACGTAGGCGCCGGCGGGCACCCGCACTTCGCGAATCAACCGCGAAATCTTATCTAGATGATCGGGCGACAAATTCTTGAAGCACGGAATGCGGCGCAGATCGGCGTGCGCGATGCTGCGCAGCGTGAACCAGCTTTGGCTTTGACCTAAAGTCTTGGCCAAAAGGAATCCGACGATGAGGCCGGCGGCGATGAATAAGACGAGGAGCATCATGCTCAAATGATCGGCAGCGCCGGGCGAAGCCTTAGCCTCAATTTACGATAACAATATTATATAGTTATAAGGCAATTTAGGCGCCTTTGGACTTTGACCGCCGCCGTCGGATGCTCTATTCTAAATAGATAGCTTCAGCACCGTTCCCGGTTTCTCAAAGTACCAAGGCTGGTACTCTATACGCTCGTCGGACCGCATGAGCTTGGTCCGGCACGCAGGCGCTTGAAGGAAAAGGAGTTCCCGATGGTCGACGCACAAAGGCTGATGGATCTCGTCAACAGCAAGGAATTCGGCAAGGAATTTGCCGATCTCAACTGGACGGGCAGCTTCCGAGATTATTTGTCGATGGTGATCGAACGCCCCGAAGTGGCGCGCACCGCGTTTCAGCGCATGTTCGACATGATCATGGGCTATGGCACGCGCACCTACACCGAATACAAAAAAGAAATCACGCATTACAACTTCTTCGACGACCCGCTGGATAACGGCAAGGACGCCATCTACGGGTTGGACGTCCATTTGCAGAAGTTGGTGTTGGTCTTCAAAGCCGGCGCCCAACGCTACGGACCGGAAAAACGCGTCATCTTGCTGCACGGCCCGGTCGGCTCGTCGAAGTCGACGATCGCCCGCCTCTTGAAAAAAGGCCTCGAGCGCTATTCAAAGAAACCGGACGGCGCGCTCTACACCTACGTATGGCGGAATCTCTCGGAAATTCTCGAGATGGAAGACGTCATGCCGTGCCCGGTCCATGAAGACCCGCTGCACTTGATCCCGCTCGAGCGTCGCGGAGAAGTGCTCGCCGCCGTCAACCAGAACCGCGAGCGCGGCCGCCAAGTGTACATCGAGGGAGATACCTGCCCCGCGTGCCGCTACGTCTTCCGCGGCCTGATGGATCATTACAAAGGGAACTGGGAAAAGGTCGTCGAGAACCACATCGAAGCGCGTCGGCTGATCCTGTCGGAACGCGACCGCGTGGGCATTGGCACGTACCAGCCGAAAGACGAGAAGAACCAAGACTCGACCGAACTCACCGGCGACATCAACTACCGGAAGATCGCCCAGTATGGCTCCGACTCCGACCCCCGGGCCTTCAACTTCGACGGCGAATTCAACATCGCCAACCGCGGCATCATCGAATTCGTCGAGGTCTTGAAACTCGATGTCGCCTTTTTGTACGACCTTTTGACGGCGAGCCAAGAGCACAAGATCAAGCCGAAGAAGTTCGCCCAGTGCGACATAGACGAAGTGATCATCGGCCACACCAACGAACCGGAATTCAAGAAGCTGCAGAGCAACGAATTCATGGAAGCATTGCGCGACCGGACGATCAAGATCGACGTGCCCTACATCACCAAGCTGACAGCCGAGATCAAGATCTACGAGAAGGACTTCAACTCTCACTCGGTGCCCCACATCCACATCGCGCCGCACACGCTGGAAATGGCGGCCATGTGGTCGATCTTGACCCGTTTGGAAGAGCCGAAGAAGGCCAACCTGACCTTGATGCAGAAGCTCAAGCTCTACAACGGCAAGACGAACCAGCAGTTCACCGAGGACAATATCAAGGAGCTTCGCAAAGAGGCGCTGCGTGAAGGCATGGAGGGCATCAGCCCTCGCTACGTGCAAGACAAGGTGTCGAACGCGCTGGT
>JAYWBY010000333.1:0-5033 GCA_043781115.1 Pseudomonadota bacterium | reverse complement strand
AGGTAGGCTGGGGGTACGGTAGGGTTCAAAGAAGCAGGAACCTCTAAAGAAGGGAACGGCCGGCCGGAGGTTTTTCTAGCCGACCTGTCGGTCGGCGGACAAGGACATCTTAGGTCCGTCGCGGACAACCTAATGGCCTGTTATTCCTTAGGGTATCGTGCAACAACGCCACGAATTAGGTCCAGCAGATGAGGCAGTCGGCGAATGGAGATACTGCCGCCGGCGAGCGCGATCATCAACTTATAGAGGCGACGTACTTCGACAAGACGTCTTCAGCCCGTTCGAAGCCGCCTTGGTCGACGTCGAGGTGGAGCGCCGCCCGCAGCCAACCGCCAGCCATGGCGCCGATCTTGATGCCTTGCTCGCCGACGGCTTTGATGTGCTGCTCGTCTGTGCCTTTGGCTAGGCGGAAGAAGACCAAGTTGCTGCCGGGATCCGGATAGAAGACTTCGCAGACGCCAGGGCGAGCCGCCTTCGTCAGCGACGCGGCGAGCGCTTTGGCGCGACGGTGGTCGTCGACGAGGCGTTCGCGGTGGTGATTCAGCCCGTGCAGCGCGCCGGCCGCGAGAAATCCCGCCTGCCGCATGCCGCCACCCCACCGCTTGCGGAGTTTCCGCGCCCGGTCGATCAGCGGCTTCGGACCGCAGAGCGCGGAGCCGGCGGGGGCGCCCAAGCCTTTGGAGAAACAAACAGCGACGGTGTCAAAGTCCGTGATCAAATCGCGCTCCTTGACACCGAGCGTCGCCGCGGCATTCCAGAGGCGCGCGCCGTCGCAGTGCGCCGCTAGCTTCAGCGCCCGCGCCTTCGCGGCGATGCGCTGCATTTCCTCTTGTCGCAAGACCCGGCCGCCGCCCATGTTGTGGGTGTTCTCGACGACTAGCAAAGTGGTCGTGGCGCTATATAGCGCCTCCTTCTTCACGGCGCGGTCGATGGCTTGGTCGGAGAAGCGTTCTTCGCGCGGAATCAAATCGAAATGAATTCCGGAGAGCGCCGCCGCGGCGCCGGATTCGAAAACGACGTGGTGCGCGCCTTCCTCCGTGATCACGGAATCACCGGGGCGGGTGTGTAAAGCCAACGCCAGCTGGTTCGCCATCGTACCGGACGGAACGAAGAGCGCCGCGTCCTTGCCTAGGAACCGCGCCACTTCGTATTCGAGCTCGTTGACCGTCGGATCTTCCCCGAAGACGTCGTCGCCGACTTTGGCTCCCATCATTGCGGCGAGCATGGCCGCAGTCGGACGGGTGACCGTGTCGGAGCGTAGGTCGACGAAGTTCACGGCAAACTCGGCGAGTCTTCGCTGCGCGGAAAGGGGATGATCTTGGCGCCGCCCTCGGCGGACGTCGTGGCTTTCGCCGCGGGCACCGGCGGCGGCGGCGGCGTTTTCGAGGCGCCGTCGCGCGAGGCCGCGCCCTGGCGGCGCCGGGTCGTCGGCGACACTTGTTGTGGCGGCTCGGCTTGGTTCGACTTGACGAACATCGTCGCCAAGCCGCCGCCGTCGAGCAAACGACCGGCCGCGAGGCCGGCGCGCACGAGGTGCGCGGTCTTGGCGTCGAGTTCGGCAAGGCCCGCGAGGCGATCGATCGCCATGCACTTCTTGGCTCGGATGATTACCAGCATCGCGTCGTCGATATGGCCGGCGTGCATGTACGCCCGCGCCAGCACCGTGTAGAAGTCTTCCAGGACGCGGCGTCGCGCGCGCGAAGTCGGGCGGTCCTTGTAGTATTCTTCGTTGGCTCCGACCAATCCCTCCAGCTGGGCAATCGCCGAGTCAAAGTTGCCGAGACGCCAATCGATCGCGGCACGGATCGACCGGGTCATCAGGCCTTGAGGTAAGAGCACCCAGAGGTACCAAACGGTACGCTCGAACGCGATGGGGCCACGCAAGACGCCGAGCGGGCCCATGATGATGGCGTAAAGCGCCAAAATCAATGCGCCGAGCAGGTCGAGCGTCATCGCGAAAACGTTGGCGCCTCGGAGGCCTTTGAGCACGCGGGATTCTCCTAAAGTCCGGGGCTTTCCCCTGAATCCTCTTACCTCAACTACCCTCCCCCTACAAGCCGCACGAATTCCCGAATCATCCCTGAATCTTGTCAGCTCCTTCCGGAGAGCCGTTGCGGGCCGGTTCGCCAAGCGTTAGAGTCCCCGGCAAGCCAAGTTCGATCATATCTAATTATAGTTTTTCACGTATGGGGGAGAGAGTTCGTGGGGTTTAGTCTGCCGCTATTTAAAGCCGTCGCTATCGCCAGTCTCTCATTTGCCGGTCCGGCTTTCGCGGAAGGCTCGACCCTCCACGTCGTCCAGTACGAAGACCATGGGGCGGGGCACCGCCAGGTGATCCAGGAGAGGACCCTGGGCGGGGCGGCTCAGAATCTCGACTATGAGACTCTTGAAGAGTCGTCGCGCCCCCAATACGTTATCGAGCACGAGCCGTTGGGTTCGCAACGCATCGTGACCCTGAAGAGCCCTAGCGCCGCCGTCCTCGCGCGGGTCCTCGCCGAGCGCGGCGTCGCCCCGATGGCGCCGCGCCCCGAAACGGAAGAACTGGCCGACGAGGTCATGACGCTGGTGAATAACGGCCCGAGCGCCAACCGCATCGACCTGGTGTTCTTGGGCGACGGCTACACGCAAGCGGAAAGGGCCAAGTTCTTCGCCGACATCAACCGCATCGTCCGCGACATGTTCGAGGGCGAAACCTTTCAGTCGTACCTGCCGCTCTTCAACGTGCACGCCGTCTTTCACGCCTCCAACGTCTCGGGCATCGGCGTGAACGACCAGCCGAAGGACACCGCCTACGGCTTGGCCCGCGAGGGCGCCACGCTGCGCGCCATCTTCTTGAACAAACCCGACGCGGCGCGCGCCTCGTGCAACGCCGCGCCGGACTGCGACTACCCGGTCGTCATCGGCAACGACGCCTTTTATGGCGGGCTCGGCGGCGAATTCGCCATTTCGACAAGCTCGGAGACGAGCGGCACGGTCGTGCTGCGCCACGAGTTAGGCCACACCTTCGGCGACGTCGGCGAGGAATATGACGGCGGCGGCTACTTCGGAGCCAACAGCTCGCCGTCGGTCGCCAGCCTGAAGTGGCGCGCCTGGACCAGCACCGACAGCGTCACCGCCGAGCCGGTCGTCAGCAAAATCTTGGCTTGGCCTTGGTACAACTTGAGCCAAGGAACCTATGCCGTCAACTGGACGAGCGACGGCACAGCGGCACGCTACGCCGTCCGGTACAGCGCCTCGGGGCTGCCGACGGACGACGCCCTTAGCATCACGCTCGACGGACAACCCATCCCTTTCCACAGCCGCGGCGACCAAGACCGCATGTTCAACGACGTCGAAGTCGACCAAGGCTTGCCGGCGGGACGGCACGAGCTGAAATTCACGGAAACCGCCCACGACGGCGACAACTGGGTGTCATCTTTGACCGTGCACGAATTTGGCGCCGCCTATCATTACGACAACGACTACATCGGCGCCTACCCGGTGATGAATGCCAATGGCAGCGTCGCCGCATACCGCCCGACGCACGAGTCGTGCCTGATGCGCGACATGAAGTCCCACAGCTTCTGCAAGATCTGCCAAGAGAACCTCTGGCTGAAGTTTTTCGCCAAAGTGAAGTTGATCGACGACTTGACGGTGACCCGCGACGGCGGCAACGTCACGGCGCATCTCGCGACGCAGAACTTGGGCGCGCAGCTACAAGTCAAATGGTTCAAAGCGGGAGTGGAAGTCCCGGCGCTCGCGGGCCACGCCGTGTGGACTTTGCCGGCTGCCGACGCGGCGGGCAGGTGGGAAGCGCGCGTCGAATTTCAAACGCCAGAAGTGCGCCCCGATCCGCGCGGACTTTTGAAGGACAAACGGGCCGTCACGATCTAGAGGTTAACTTGTCGCGTCATCAACACTTCTTTTGTTACCTCCAGCCGACCCGGCCCAATCTTCACCTGACGGTGACGAAGGCCGAGATGGCCGTCTTCGACCATCACAGCGCGTACTTGAAGAAGTGCTTTGCCGAAAAGAAAGTGCTGCAGGCTGGGACGTCCTTCGAAAAGGATGCCGAGCACTTCGCCATCGTCATTTTGCAAGCAGACAATAAGGTCGAAGCCCTGGCGCTGATGAATGCGGATCCCGCGGTCGTAGCCGGCCTGCTGACGGCGCGCGTCACCGAGTACGACGTCTTCCTCGACAGGGGTCTTTCCTGAAAACCGACGGCCGCAGGTCGCCCGAGGCGTCTTTGGCCTTCGCTAAGACGGTGGCGCGCCTACTCGACGATTGGATCGAGATCCCGGGGACGTCGTTCAAAATCGGATTAGATCCCCTGATCGGCTTGATCCCGGGCCTCGGAGACTTGCTCGCCGGACTCCTCGCGACGGTCATCATCGTGCAGGCCATCGAACAGAACCTGCCTCGAGTCACCGTGCTGCGCATGGCGCTTAACCTCTTGATCGACACCGCTGTCGGCTCCGTGCCGTTTCTCGGCGACATTTTCGACGCGGCGTTCAAGGCCAACGTGCGGAACGTCGCCCTACTCGAGTCGGGGCTCGCCTCGGGTAGGACGAGGGGGCGGCGCGACCTGGGCTTTCTCGTGGCGGTGGTCGGCGGGCTCGTGCTTTGCTTGGTGGGCTTCGCGACAGGCGGGCTGTGGCTCTTGGCAAGGCTCCGGGACTTCATTGTAGCCCATTGAGTTGCTACAATGAGGCTACTGGGGAAAAGGGCCGGTCGTCGGCTTTGGCGCTAGCTTTTACGCGCTTCGCGTCACGGACACCCAGTACTTCGAATTCAAGCTCGACACGCACCCCGTCGAGGCTAGCTTCAAAGACGGCGACGCCAAGAAAAAGCTGGTCTGCAAAGCGCAATGAGTGTCAGGCGGTGACCAGGGCCGCTTGTTCCGGACGACCCATGGCCAGGAGCAGCGGGTCTTTCGCTTGCCGTTCGCTGAAGACGGCCTTGGAATCCAAGCCCCCCCAATGGGCGCCAATCATGATTTGCGCGAGCGCGCCGCCGGAGGTCGAGCCCGGGCCGAGCAGGATTAGCTTGTC
>JAYWBY010000332.1:0-1706 GCA_043781115.1 Pseudomonadota bacterium | reverse complement strand
TTCGCGCCGGAAGCCAACGGCAACTGGTATCCGTGGAGCGGTTACTTTCAAGGTGGTGGCTTTCGCTCGGCCTATGGCGACAGGACATTGGCCGACGGTCCGGAGCGTTACCGCGACGTCTTTCGTAAGCTCGTGACCCTTTTCCGCGAAGAGGGCGCGGTCAACGTTACGTGGGTTTTTCACGTCGCCAGCGACAATAAACCCGCCACGACCTGGAACAAGATGGCCGCCTATTATCCGGGAGACGAGTTCGTCGACTGGTTGGCAGTCAGTGCCTATAGCGCCCAACTTCCTGGTGACGCTTGGGAAGAATTCACCGACGTCATGGACAACGCCTATGCCGAACTTGCGGCCGTGTCGCCGACGAAGCCCATTGCAGTCTTGGAATACGGCATCATCGAAGACCCGTTCACCGCCCTACGCAAGGCCGACTGGATCACCAACGCTTTGACCGCCATCAAAGCCGGTCGCTACCCCCGCGTCAAAGCGATGGCCTACTGGCACGAAAGCAGCTGGATCGCCAGCGGCGAAAACAACATGCGCATCGACTCGAGCGTCTCAGCGCTCAGAGCTTATAGAGACGAAGTCGCCGATCCGCTTTTCGTCGCCAAAGCCAACTTGGCCGCACCGCTCTCACAGTAAGAGCGAACGGTGCTGATCAGGGCCTCCCGGTCGATGGGTTTCGCTATGTGATCGTTGCAACCGGAGCGCTTGGTGCGCTCCCGTTCTTCCTTCATGGCGTGGGCGGTCAAAGCCAGGATCGGCCCGTCATAGCCGCGCCGCCGGAGCTCGCTGGTAGCCCCGCAGCCGTCGAGGCCTGGCATCTGGATGTCCATCAAAACGACGTCGAAGGCGCCGGCGCAGGCCTTCGTCACCGCCTCGTGGCCGTCCGCGGCCAAAGAAACCGTGGCGCCCGCCGCGGAGAGGATGCGGGTTATTAGCAGCTGATTGTCCGGCGAATCGTCGGCGACGAGAACGGTGCGGCCAAGCAAAGCCTGCTGACGGTTGCTGCCCGAAGTCGTCGCCGGCTCCGCTGCATCGTGGCTCCGGCCGAACAGCGTCGCTTCCGTGGTCAGGGAAATCACGAAGATCGACCCTTCTCCCGTGGCGCTGTGCTTCAGCACGACGTCGCCGCCCATCGCAAGGGCCAACTGCCGAGACAGCGCCAAGCCGAGGCCCGAGCCCCCGTAACGGCGCGTCGTCGTCATGTCGGCTTGCGAGAAGGGTTGGAAAAGCCGGCCGCGCGCCTCGTCGGAAATTCCTGGTCCCGTGTCGACGACTTCGAAATTCAGAATCCCGTAGTTGTCGCCCATGCCCCGCCACGAGGTCGAGACGCGGACCATGCCTTTGTCGGTGAATTTGACGGCGTTGCCGATGACGTTCAGCAAAATCTGGCGCAGCCGCGTCGGATCGCTCGAGATCATGGTAGGCACTTGTTCGCCGGCCGGCTCGACGAGCAAGGTCAGTCCTTTAGACCGGGCGCGTTGACCGAGGAGGAGGCCGATGTCGGAGACGACGGCCTCGAGGCTGATCGGCACTTGCTCGAGCTTGAGTTGACCGGCCTCGACTTTGGAGAGGTCGAGGATGTCGTCGATCACTTCCGTCAAGACCTTGCCGTTGCGGCGGACGATGTCGAGAAACTG
This sequence comes from Pseudomonadota bacterium, assembly GCA_043781115.1. Taxonomy (GTDB): domain Bacteria; phylum Bdellovibrionota_B; class Oligoflexia; order Oligoflexales; family CAIYRB01; genus CAIYRB01. The sequence goes on along the minus strand of JAYWBY010000332.1, from coordinate 63 downwards.
CCGCCGCTCTTCCTTCGGCAAATTGTCGTCGCTGATCAGGTCGACGAAGCCCAGAATCGCGCC
>JAYWBY010000331.1:0-1718 GCA_043781115.1 Pseudomonadota bacterium | reverse complement strand
GCGACACCCGTGGCGAGGGCCGAAATGGCCGAAGAGAGTTTGCAGCAGGCGACCGATTCCAACAGCACCCATCTCTTTACCCTCAATCCCGCCGTCTTGACGCCCAAAGGGCTGCAAGGCGGCGCGCTACTTTTGCGCCAGTCGCGCACTTCGTCGCTCGACCACACCGGCACCGGCGGTGACAAGCTCAGCACCGAGGTCCAAGACGAATACGAGTGCGCGGCGCTGCTGGTTGACTTAGGCGCGGGCGCGGGCTTGGGCGTCAGCCATCAACTACAGTTCCACAAGGCCGAAACCTCCGACGAAACCTCGAAAAACGGCAGGAGCCTGGCGGAGACCGTGAAGATTCAACGGTCGACGCTGCGGCTGATGGTGGAGTTGACGACCGAACTGCACGCGGCAATCAACATCCGCTATCTCTACCGCGACACCTCGATCTTCGGCGATCCATTCATGAGCCCCGGCGAAGAAACGCGTTATAAAACGACGATGGTCGGCTACGGCTCGGGCTTCGTCTACCAGTTCAAAAACGCCGCCGCGGCTTACACGTATTATCCGCCGCTCCGCGGCAAGACGGATGTCGAGGGAGAAGAAAAGATCGTCGTCGAACCTGGGCAAATTGGTTTCGACGGTTACTTCGAAGCGCGCAAGGACTTGGTCGTCGGCCTGCTTGCGAAGAGGTGGTTGAACGAGGTGGACGATCTCGCATCAGGCACGACCGCCGCCGACAACCAAACGAAGATTTCGCTTTACGGTCTGGATCCCGACCAATACCTGTTCAGAAAGCAGCTGATCATGCTCGGTGCCGATTGGAGCTTCAACAAGCAAGCAGCGCTGCGCTTCTCGATAGGCCAGGAGCTCGCGGACTTGAACTTCAAGGATCTGTTGATCTATAGCCGCGCCGGCGTCCGCCAGCGAGGGAGCGGCAACGAAGAATTGAAGTACAACCGCTACCGAGCCATGCTTCGCTTCGGCGACAAGGGCGTCGAAGCCGACGCTGGACTCGGGATCGTGAGCCGAAAATACGACTTTTCAGACGATATGAACGGCGGAAGCTACAAGGCCGACGCCAAGGAGTTGTTCGCGACGATTGGCATGAAGCTCTAATGACGGTTCTGAAGCTGGGTTGAATTCTTAGAGGTGTTTTGATTCGGAAAAGTTTGACGTATAATGAAACTTGAGAGTCACCCATGAGAACCCTGGTATTAAACGCAGGATATGAGCCGATGCAGCTCATCAGCTGGCAGCGGGCTCTATGCTTGGTCATGGCCGACAAGGCTGAGGTCATTGCTCAATACGATTCCGTCGTACGGTCGGTCTCGCAAGCAATCCCTCTCCCGAGCGTCGTCCGGCTAGTGCGGTACGTTCAGGTCGTGAGCCGATTCGGCTTCGTCCGCTGCACGAGGAAGAACGTGCTGCTTCGAGACCGGTATCAATGCCAATATTGCGCAGTCAAGTGCCGCCACGGCGCGATCTCGATCGACCACGTCATGCCTCGTTCACGAGGGGGCAAAACCAACTGGACCAACGTCGTCGCCGCGTGCCACAGCTGCAACCGCAAGAAAGGCTCGCGGACTCCCGACGAAGCCGGCATGCTGCTTCTTAGGCCGGCCAAGCGGCCGCATTGGCGCGAGTTGATTGACGACATGAGCCGCGAGGCCACCGGGGACTGGTTGCCTTATCTGGATTTGACTGGTTAGCGGCCGCGTGGAAGGACC
>JAYWBY010000330.1:0-5067 GCA_043781115.1 Pseudomonadota bacterium | reverse complement strand
CCGGTCGGCGTCTTTCTTTCGGGCGGCATCGATTCGAGCACCAATGCGGCGCTCTTCTCCGATGGAGAAGGGGGCCCGGTCAAGACGTTCAGCATCGGATATGAAGGCGAATACAAGTCCTACACGAATGAGCTCATCTATGCCCGTAAGGTCGCCGCCGAGGTCAAGGCCGAGCATCACGAAAAGCTCCTGACGATCGACGACTTGATCAATTTCCTGCCGGAGATGATCCACCTTCAAGATGAGCCGATCGCGGACCCCGTCTGCGTTCCCGTTTACTACGTATCGAAATTGGCGCGCGACAACGGCGTGGTCGTCTGCCAAGTCGGCGAGGGAGCGGACGAGCTGTTTTGGGGTTATCCAAGTTGGAAGGAATACCTTCGCTTGCAAAGGGCCAATGATTGGCCGATTCCGTCCGGCTTGAAGAAGCTTGGCCTCGCCGCTCTCAGAGCTGCGGGCAAAGATCAGTCGATGGAGTTCGAACTCTTAAGGCGGGGCGCCAATCACGAGCCCGTGTTCTGGGGCGGGGCCATCGCCTTCAGCGAAGCTCAGAAGCGTAGACTCCTTTCGTCGCGAATGAACACAAAATTCAGCTCGCTATCCTCCTGGGACGCCCTGTCGCCGATCCATGACAACTTCAAAAAGAAGGCGTGGGAACAAACTTCGCTGAATTGGATGTCCTATTGCGACTTGAACCTGCGCTTGCCGGAACTGCTGCTGATGCGCGTCGACAAGATGACCATGGGCGTCAGCCTCGAAGGCCGCGTGCCCTTCCTCGACCACAAATTCGTCGAGATGGCTATGAGCATCCCGTCGGCGATGAAGACCAAGAACGGCACGTTGAAGTACATCCTCAAGAAAGCCGTTCGCGGCGTCATTCCCGATGAGATCATCGATCGCAAGAAGCAAGGATTTGGCGTCCCGGTCTATGAATGGTTTTTCGATAAATTAGGCGTGTACGCCCGTGAGCAGCTGACGGACTTCGCCGATCGGACGGATTTTTTTGATCGGGACGCATTGAAAACCTTCATCCACCAGGAGCCGGGCCCGGGCCTCTGGTATCTGCTAAATCTCGCGCTGTGGTGGAAGCACTACATCGACAAATGACTGAAGCCACGGTCGCGATCACCGCATATCCGTTGTCAGCGGCCTACAAAGCTCGGCTTGAGGCCAAATTTCGCTCTGGCCCGATTGAGTTTCGCAGCCTACGGGAACTCACGCGCCTCGGTGTCCTTGGCATTCTTAGGTCGCTTTGGTCGATCAAGGCGAGCCAGCTGCTGGTGCCGATCGAGGACCAAGCGAGTCAAGCGATTCTCCCCGTCTTGATTTGTGTTGCGGTTTGCACTCGCGCCGGCCGAATCACCCTGGTTCGTCCCGATTTGAGTACCGTCCGCGTGGCGCGGTGGCATTTGGTGACGTCGGCCTTTGGTCTCTCTTATGCAAGTGCGGCGCTTATCATTGCCGCTGCGAGGGCGAAGATCGAGATTCGTCGGCTTTTGAGGACACCCCGCACAGAGATGGGCTGGGGAACGTTCAAGAATCTGGCCTACCTCAAGACGAACATGTGGTTTGGCGTCAAAGTCGGGGGCTCGATCGGCCACATTGCCGGTGTAGTCAACGGCTTCGCCGGCTCTGGCTTTAAGGTGAAATATTTTTCTGCCGAGGAGCCCGTGCTGCTTGGACCTAGCGTCGAATGCGGTAGGATTGAGGCGCCGCGCAACTTCGGCTTGCCGTTCGAGCTGAATCATTTCCGGTTTCAACGCCAGTTTATTGGCCAAATCCAGGATTCGTTAGACGGCGTCGATTTTATCTACCAGCGCCTGTCGATCGCCAACTATTCCGGAGTCGTGCTGTCGCGGGCACTTCGTCGCCCGTTGGTCATCGAATACAACGGTTCCGAGACCTGGGTCGCCAAGAATTGGGGGCGGCCACTGCGGCATCACGCCTTGGCCGAGGATGCCGAAAAGGTCTGTTTGCAACACGCGGCGGCTGTCGTAACGATTTCGCAGGTCTTGGCGGACGAGTTGGTGGGGCGCGGCGTAGACAAAGACAGGGTCATTTTCTATCCGAACTGCATTGACCCTGTAATGTTCAATCCAGATCGCTTTACGGCCGCGCAAGCGACTGAAGTGAAGCGATCGCTAAGACTTCCGGCAGACACCAAGCTGGTGACGTTCGTCGGCACGTTTGGTCAATGGCACGGAGTCGACATCCTGGCGGAAGCGACGAAGGCCTTCATCGTCAACGATCGCGCCTGGCTCGAGGAGCAAAAAGTCCATTTCTTGTTGATCGGCGACGGCATGCTGATGCCGAGGGTTCGCGAAATCCTTGGCTACCATCTGGATGAACGCCGATTTTGCACCTGCACGGGACTGATCGCTCAAGAGGTTTTGCCGAGCTATCTTGCGGCATCGAGCGTGCTCGTTTCGCCACATATCCCCAATCGCGATGGCAGTCGTTTCTTCGGATCACCGACGAAACTCTTTGAATACATGGCAATGGAGCGACCCATCGTCGCCTCTCGCTTGGAACAAATAGCCGAAGTGCTAAGCGACTCGACCGCGTTGCTGGTCGAGCCTGGACACGTCGAGCAGTTGAGGGCAGGAATTCGCACCGCCATAGACGATGCCCAGCTGGCGAGGCGACTGGCGATAAACGCCAGGCGGGAGGCGTTGGCCAGATTCACTTGGAAGCACCACGTCCAAGTCATCATTGACCGACTGCAACGGCTTGGGGCGGGTAAGCCATGCTAAGTCGTTTTAGGTCCTACTATCAGTTAGCGAAGGGTAGATCGGCGAGAGAGGTCGTCATCAAGGGAAGTCGCCACCTCAAGACGCTTCTTAAGGCGCAGACCCGGGTCTTCGGGGACTTGACGCGGGCCTCGTATGCTCTCGACTTCCCTCAGTCGCAGAAGGCGCTTGAAATACTGCGGCTCTTCCCGACGATTGACAGTGATTTGTTGAAACGCGAGGCGCCGACTATCCAAGCTCTCGGCGCGCTTTACCTGGAGCATCGATTCGATCTTTTGGGTTCTGGCTGGCAAAAGCTGCGACATGGGATGACGGTGCCTGGAGTTCGCGGGGTGCGCTACTCGTCGTCGGTACCCAGGTCCAAAGTTAACCGGGCCAATCGACCGGAGGCCCTACGCATTCGCGCTTTGATCAACGATGCGAGTTACGAAGCTATCCCGTGGCAATTGGATTTCAAGTCTGGATTCTCTTGGGAGGGCGCGTCTCCGAGCTCATCTCTGCTTTATGGTCACTTACAGGGCGTCGATATCAAGGTGCCCTGGGAACTGGCGCGGATGCAGCACCTACCGATGCTCGCCTGGGCGTATTCCTTGGCTAAGGTTGGAACTCTGGGGTTTCGTCCGCCAGAAATCTACGCCAATGAGGCCCGCAATCAGATTCTCGATTTTCTCGCCGCCAACCCGCCGCGCTTCGGCGTTAACTGGCGCTGCACCATGGACGTTGGAATCAGGGTGGCCAACTGGCTAGTCACGTATGATCTGTTTCGTGCCCAGGGTCATGAATTCGATGTCGCCTTTCAAGAGGTCTTCGTTAGGTCAATTCATGAGCACGGCCGGCACTGTCTCAGCAATCTAGAATATTCGCCGAATCTGCGCTCGAATCACTATCTCTGTGATATCGCCGGTCTGGCTTTTGCCGGGGCTTTTTTGCCGCAGTCAGCGGAGTCCGACGTTTATTTGGCTTTTGCCGCACAAGAGTTGCTCAGCGAGATGGCGCATGAGTTTCAAGCCGACGGCAGCAACTTCGAAGCGTCTACCTGCTATCATCGTCTTTCCACGGAAACGATGCTCTATTCGGCACTAGTCATTGCGTCTTTGCCTCCAGAAAGTCGTCGCCGGCTGACTAACTACGACGTTGATCGACACCGCGGTAGACCACCGCTGGTCAGCCCATCCCTTCAAAAGTTTGATCCTGCGGCCAGCACCATCTTTCCTGCGTGGTTTTGGCAGCGCTTGGAGAAAGCCTGCGAATTTACGGCCGATGTTTCCAAACCATTTGGCGAGGTCATTCAGGTCGGAGACAATGACAGCGGGCGGTTCCTAAAGCTCTTTCCAAAGTGGCGGGGGATGAGCCTCGCAGCGGCGACGAGCCGCTATGAAAACTTGTCCGCCGCTGGCGAGACTGGTGTCGACCAATTCCTGGACGAGGACGTTCTCGATCAGGGGCACCTTTTGGCGGCTGGGCACGCCTTGTTCGGACGCGCCGAATGGCAGCCGAAGACTACCGCCGAAGTGGTCGAATCCACTTTGTGCCGCGGGGTTCGGCATGCGCTCCGGGTAATCGATTCTGCCCTGCCAATTGAAGGTCGGAATGCGGCGGGGCATGTCAGACTGGGCTCCCGTCCCGAAGGAGTCGCGACCACGGCCGTTCTACTACAGCGACCGAACCTGGCTGCAGGCATTTCGGCCAAGGCATATCCGGATTTTGGCTTGTATCTGTGGCGCTCGGACCGGCTCTTCTTGACGCTGCGCTGTGGTTCGATCGGCCAGAACGGCAACGGCGGCCATGCCCATAACGACCAACTTTCCATCAACTTGACGTGGGATGGCGTCGACCTCCTAGTCGATCCCGGATCGTACTTATACACACCTTTTCCGGAGCAGCGTCGGCTCTTCCGAAGCGTCCTGTCCCACCCGACAGCATGGCCGGCCGAGCTTGGCGAACAAAACGATATCACGGGAACATTTACAATGCGTCAACTGTGGATTCCCGAGGTTTCCTGGTTCGACGCGAGTGGCATGGCAGCCTGCTTAAGGTATCAGCAGAAGACCTTCGATTTCGTGTTAAAGTTCGAGGGCGATCGGATTCTTACGTCCTCGCCGGTGCGCGAAGGAGGAGCTGTCTCGAACGGCTACGGTAAACTCTTGGTCCAACCATCATGAAGCAAATCCTACAACACCTGAAGACTGGCGAGACGATGGTAGCGGACGTGCCGCGACCGGTGGTCAAGCCGCGTCACCTCTTGATCGAGACGCGAACAACGCTGATCTCAACAGGCACTGAGAAAATGCTTGTCGACTTTAGCCGTTCGAGCCTC
>JAYWBY010000329.1:0-5079 GCA_043781115.1 Pseudomonadota bacterium | reverse complement strand
AAGCGTCCGCGGCCGGATCATCGGCATCGGTGTTCGGGTCGACGGGGAGGCGGCCGATGCCGAGCGTCGGTGGCGCACCGAAGTCGTTGGTCAGCTGGCCATAGAACGAATCGCCGGCGTTGTAAGCCGAATCGAAGATGTTCTCGCTGCCCTTGTCGTAATACGTCGGGATGATCTCCGCATCGCCGATGAGCAGCAAGTAACGAAGCTTCACCGCGCTATCCGCATTGAACTTCAGGATGAAGGCTTTGATCGCCTCCGGCGTCAGCGTGCCATTGCCGTAATCGCGCGCGATGGTCGCGGTCGACACGACTTCCGTCGACAAACCGCGGCTTTGCTTGTGGGCTTTCAAGGCATTGGCTGGGCCTAAGAAGATTGGCGGCGCGACGATCAAGAAGCGAGCGCCGTTCTGCGCGGTGTTGACCTGCGTGACGCAGTCGCCGGTCTTCCAACCGATGTAATTCACAGCCAACCGCACGGTCGGCGGCGGGATGCGCTCATATTCCTTCTCGATCGGATCGAGCGGACGGTGCGGGTCTTGGAAGACCTTGCGGTAGCAGCCGTTGTTCGCGCCGACGCTGACCGTGACGTGAAGTTTCCGGTAGAGGGTGAGGCGCTTCGCCTCCGGATCGTAGTCGACGCCGTTCAAGTGCACGCGCTTGACGTTCGAGTCGACGACGCCCAAGGTCGTCGTCGCGATTGGTTGACGGACGTCGGCCCGGCCCGAGGCGTAACGCGACGGATCGAAGACGAAGTCACCGGTGGAGGTCCCGTCCTTGCCCGTCGCATCAGGTTGCACCGGGTAGAGACGGACGTTCTCGATGACCTTCGGCGCTTCGCCGACGACTTCCACGTGGATTTGCTGGGAGTCGAGTGGCACCGCGACGATGCCCGTGTGGACTGGCGTTTCAGGCAGCGACACGGAGTCCTTGCCGGCACGGACGGGGAGGGCGTCGCCGCTGCGAAGCTTCAACCGTTGGAAGACGCCAGCGGCAGTCGGAACGTCGACCACTTGCAGGTCGTCGACCGGGAAGGTGACGTCGAAGTGGATCTCGTTGTTCGTCATGTTACCCGCGTCGGCGTCATACAGCGTCCGCGGTTTGTTGAAGGCTTGGTTGACGGCGATCTGACCGGCAGTGATCGGCATCAAGCGGCGAATTGGCTCGAACTTGTCGTGGACGCAATAGAGCGTCAGCGCCCTTGTGCCCGCCGTTACGTCGAGCGTCATGTCGACTTCGCCGCTACCGTCGAGGCCTTGGTAGTCGAGGACGTTCATGCCGTCGAGGAGGTAGCACATGCCGTTCGCCAAGACGTCGTCTTGGGTCAAAGGTGGATCGTAGGTCAAATGGCCGCTGACTCGCACGGAGTCGGCGAATCCGGTCGTCGCCGCGAGGGCGCCGACGATCATTACAATAAGATGGAGCGGACGATGATGGAGTGGACGATGATGGAGGCGACGCATTAGTTACCCCCGCCGATCATCGGGGACAGCGTGTCGGCGACCGAACGGCCGTTGGACGCGACGAGCTGACCGCAGCGATAGACGTCGCTGACGCCCGTCGTGTCGGTCTCGGATTGGAAGCGCTCGCAAGCGAGGTTCCGCCCCATGCGAATCTCGGAAGTGCCGACGCCGGCGCGGGTGGCGATGGTCGACCGGGCGTCGACGAGCGACGAGAAAAGCGTCTTCGCGGCTTCGCCGTGAATCGTCAACCGAAGGTTTCCGGACTCGGTGTCCAGCGACACGACGACGGGCGCCGGATCTTCTGCGGGGCCGGCTTTCGTGCCGACGGCGCCAACAGACATCGTGCCGGCGATCATGGCCATCCTTACTAGGTAACGCAACATATTGAATCTCCTAAAGTCCTTGGGTTTCCAGGGTGCGTTCTTTTCCGGCTGGCCGGCGTGCCCCCTTTAACGCGTATCCTGTCTAAAAAGTAGCTCAAAGTTTCAGCAGGCTCGACGCATCAGTAGCAATGAGCCGAACTAGCGTTCGCGAAACCGGCCTTTCTGCGAACCGAAACTCGTGCCTAACCCCTCTCGCTCGTTGTTGAAAAAGCCTGTTCGCATAAAGTTGGAGATGTCGGACGGCATCATGTCGACGCCAACCGGCACCAACCAACGAGTCAGGAGAACAGTCATCATGAAACGCAGCAACAAACTGAATACACTAATCAAAGTCGGGGCAACCTTGCTCCTCGGCACGGTCGCGGCCGCCACTGCCGCAACCGCTGGCAGCGTGCCGGTCCTCGACCCTCAGTGCAACGGCGCCCCGAAGGGCCTCAAAGGTCCGTCGCGCGGCACCGGCGTCTTCTTCGACGCAAGCTGCGAGACCGCCTACGTCCTCCCCCCGGCCTTCGGCAAAGCCGAGCTCGTCGCCATGACTCGCTCGTCCAACCTGACCTTCTGCCCGGCCGTCAACAACGCCGGCACTACGTCCTCCAACACGGTCGAATCGGCCAAGATCATCTCGCAGCAGATCAAGGACATGCTGGCCTCCTACGACCCGCTCAATAAAGAATTGATCGCCCTGCGCCAACAGACCTCCGATGCCTTGGCCATCAAAGACGCCAAAGTGGCGCTGGCGACCGAAGCGAAGAAGCGCGCGGACAACGCCGAGCTGGCGATGAAGACGACGACCGAAGCTTGGAAGACCTGCCGCGTGCTAGCGACCAACCCGGATGCCGACTGCGCCCAAGAAGCTGCGGCGAAAGACGAAGCCAAAACTTCCTTCCGCGACGCCTACGGCAAGTATTCGATCGCCAACGAGACCGCGCAGAGCGCCACCCTCGATTACGACACGGCCGAAGGCCGCCTGATCGAACAACAAACCCGTTACACCGACGCGATCAAACCCCTCACCGACCTCGAAGGTTCGCTGATTCGCCTCTCCTCTAGCGTATTGACGCTCTACCGGGAATACGCCCGCCTCGAGGGCACCACGGGTCAGATCCTTTACACCACCCAGTGGCAAGACCTGGTCAACGAGTACAAACGCTTGAACCCGGCCCTCAACTTGACCTTCCGTCAAATGCCGATCACCGATGGCGACCTGACGGTGTCGAGCCGCACGCCAACCGGCTCGGACGACCTGACGGTTCCCGCGCTCCTCGCCGCCGCGATCCCGGGCGTCAAGCCGATGGGCGCGACGCACTTCCCCACCGGCGAACGCCTCGCCGCCACCGGTAGCGGCGCTGCCGAAGGCCCGGGCGAAATGGGCGCCCCCTTCATCGGCTTCTCGAACGGCGTCTCCGGCCAGATCGTCTTGAGCTTGAACGGCGCTTGCCCCTACTTCGACTCGCCGACCGGCGCGCCGTCGAACATCGACGCGCAGAACCTCACCGCGCACTTGGTCGTCAACATGCAGTACGCCTTCGACGTCCAAGCCAAGCGTTCGTACACGTCGCACTACAACCTGTCGAGCATGACGTCAATCTTCGAACGCCACGTGGAAGAAGGCGGCCTCTTCGACACCTCGGTCATCAACGAGAAGTTCGTCAACAGCTCGTCCTCTGACTGGTTCGGCATCGACTTCAACGAGACCGGCGCGGGCTTCGGTTACACCGACGAGCAAAAACGCCAAATCACGGCCGAAGAGAAGATCGACCTTATGAGCCGCGGCATCCGCCAAATGGCGGTCTTGGCCAACCTCGGCGGCGCACCTCTGCCCATGCCGGGCGTCAAACAGTCGGGCGTCGGCGCCGCCGGCGAGGCTCTCGAAAGCTCCTGCGGCTTCAACATCTTCTGCGTCGGCGGTGGCGCGATCTTCGGAGTCCTAGACAGCATCTTCGGCGACAAAGAAGCGGTCTCGAACTTCAAGATGAACAACAACGTCTGGGTGAGCAACCAAGTCAAGGACACGAAAATGCTCCGCTACTGGAACGCCCTGACCTTCCGTCCGGACGCCGGGTTTTGAGCTCGGACCGCGTCGAGGAGCGGAGATCCGCTCCGCTCCTTGACTCTCCCTCTTCCTACTTTCTCTTTCTCTTACGGAGATGTGTGATGAAAAAACTAACTGAAACGACGGCGCTCCTAGCCTCACTCTTCCTCGCTTGCTCTTCCGCCCCGAAAGCCACCGCGGCAAACACCGTCCGCCTCGAAATCGCCGTCCCCGGCGTCGCCGAAAAAATCATCGGTCAAGCGGCTGCTGACGGCACCGTGACTATTGAGTCGTACCCGGCAACCTTTCGCGGCCAGATCGCGCTGAAAGCCATGGCTTCGGCGACGTTCGGCCGGACGCTCTCCGACGCGGTCTGCCAAGCGGTCGGCGACCGTGCGGCGCTGGCGGCGGACACGAGTTTCCCGGCGGATCTTCGCCAACTCGCCAAAGCCAACGTGCGCACCGACAATAGCTTCACGCTGGACTTGAAAGTCGTGTCGTTCTTGGCGACGGGCGAATTTTCGCAAGCCGTGAAGGCAGCGGCGGTAGCCGCCGGCCTTCACGCCCCGGCCTACCTCGTAGTCAACCCCTTGGCGGCTCGCTCCCTAGACGTGTCCTTGGAATTGGCGGATGACGCTCTGTCGAAGAAGATCGGCTCCTCTGACGTCTTGGTCGGCCAAGTCAAACGCCTCTTGGGCGAAGCCGGAGTATTGACGAGCGGCGAAGGCAGCGGCGAAATCAGCGCCGCCGACCTCGTCTGCGACCTCCGCTCGGGCGCCGCGAAAGTCGTCGTCGGCGTGACAGGCCAGATCGCCGGTCCGAGCGACGACGAACCGCTCTTCGACACGCGAGTCGCTGAAATCCTCTACAGAGACATGAAAGCCCGCTTGGCCGAAACGCCTGCTGAATTCACCTCCGCCCAACGCTTGATCGCCGGCGGCGAGGCGATGACCAAAGCGGCCGCCGAAGCTGGCGCAGAGCTGAACTGGAAAACCATCGGCGTCATCGGCGCCAAGCTCTTCGACGCGCGAAGCGGCGCCTTGGTCGACGTGTCTTTATCCGACTTGCCGCACCTTCTCTCGGTACCGAGCGACGGCGGCGAACCCTACCAGGGTCAAAGCACCCTGGTCATGCACTGAATCAACCCAACTTTCTCGAACTAAACTTTTAAAAGGACCATCAAAATGAAAACGACCTCGAAA